>RFXV01000008.1 GCA_009921445.1 Flavobacteriia bacterium | reverse complement strand
GTGGTGGACGGAGCGATATTGCATACACATACACTGGAGTTTCGAAGGAAATTGGAGGAAACGGAATCCGAATTACTGGCATTGGCCATCCCCGAATTGCGCAGGCGATTTGGTTCAGATTCCAAAGAGATATTGATAAGCCATGAAGTGGGTATCGAATTGTCTGGTGCAGACTTCCATCGGCCTCAGCGGGGAGACAAGAAAAGACTGGTGGACCTCAGCATCAAGAATGTGCGGTATTTCCGTTTGGAAAAACTCAAAAGCATACAGATCACGGATCCGGAAAGACATGTGGAGCGGGTGATGGAACAGATGCGCACGGATCTCAGGCTGGCTATCCAGCCCCGGCACATCGAGTGTTTTGACAATTCGAACTTTCAAGGAAGTGAAGCCGTCTCTGCCTGCGTGGTCTTCAAGAACGGCAAGCCGGCCAAGTCCGAATACCGTCACTTCAATGTGCGCACCGTCGAAGGACCGGACGATTTTGCCACCATGAAGGAGGTCGTTCTCAGGCGCTATAAAAGACTGGTGGAAGAGGAGCTGGATCTTCCGCAACTCATTCTGATCGATGGTGGAAAGGGGCAGCTCTCTGCGGCCTTGGAGGCCCTGCAGGAATTAAGTCTTTCAAAGACCATTCAGGTGATCGGCATCGCCAAGAGACTGGAGGAACTCTTTTTTCCTGGAGACCCAATACCTCTTTTTCTCGACAAGCGTTCCGAAACCCTGCGCATACTTCAGCAGCTTCGCAATGAGGCGCATCGTTTTGGCATCACCCACCATCGGAACAGACGCAGCCGGAGCATGCTGTCCAACAGTTTGGAGCGCATCGACGGGGTGGGTCCAAAAACCGCTGAGCGACTACTGCGTACTTTCAAGAGCATCGACCGCCTGAAGAAGGCTGAACGACAGGAAGTGGAAGAGTTGGTGGGGAAGGCACAGGCAAAAAAGATCATGGACCATCTGTTGAGAAATGAGGAAAGCTGATCGTCTATTGGCTCTTCTGCTGTTGCTGCAGACGATCACCTATGCGCAAGTTGTAGAGCCTCGTGTGGGCCTTGTTCTCAGCGGTGGAGGAGCAAAAGCGCTCGCCCATGTCGGGCTTCTTCGGGTGCTTGAGGAAGAAGGCGTACGACCGGATTTCGTCGCAGGCACTTCAATGGGGGCGGTCATAGGTGCGCTGTACGCCATTGGCTATACGCCGGATGAGATCGAAAGAGAAATGTACCGCATGGACTGGGAGGCCATCGTATTGAACGATCGTCCGCGAAGCAGCCTTTCTTTTCTGGACAAAGGAGCCGAGGAACGCTATCTCCTCAGTTTTCCAATGAGGGGATGGTACCCTACCTGGCCCGACGGTATCAACTACGGGCAGCGCATCATCAACGAATTGGATCGGCTGACCATTGGCACACATGGGATCCGGGATTTTAGTGAGTTTCCCATTCCGTTTGCTTGTCTGGCCACCGATCTGGAAACAGGGGAGGCCGTGGTCCTCGACACAGGATATCTGCCCGATGCCTTAAGGGCCAGCAGTTCTTTTCCGAGTCTGTACAGCCCATACGAACTCAATGGCCGTCTACTCGTGGACGGAGGTCTGATCGAAAATCTACCGATCCAGTTGCTCAAGACCAAAGACATCGACCACATCATCGGAAGCGATGTCCAAAGTATTTCTCACAGCAGAGATGAGCTGCACAATGTATTCAATGTTCTCGATCAGATCAGTGGCTTTGTGAATGCCCGGAACCACCGCAGGGATTCGGCAGAGGCCCTCTTCATTGTTCGGCCGAACATACCCGGAGCAGGGGTGACCACTTTCGAAATGATGGACTCCATCTTCCGCGCTGGCTATCGGGAAGCTTCGCGCTACCGGTCTCAGATCCGAGCGCTTGGAAATTCACAAACAGAAATTCCGCTGGAACCCATGCATCAGCACGCAAAGCGGGACAGCATTTATTTGAATCAGTTGCACATTCCAGCCTCTGAACTGGCTTCTTTCGGACTGATCAAAAGAAAACTGGGACTTCGGACAGGTCGGGTCAGCAGCGATCAGGACCTGGTCCATGGAATGAACAGGCTCTGGGGCACACAACTCTATTCCACCGCCGACTTCAAGCTCCTGCCTTCCCCGGGAAAAGAAGATGCTTTCGATCTTCATCTGCGCCTCAAAGAGCAAAGGTATCTGCAACAGGTCCGACTCGGGCTTCATTACGACGACGATTTTCAGACAGCAGTGCTCCTGAATTACACCCGCAGGAACCTCCTTTTCACCAACTCCAAACTGTCGTTGGATGCTGCAGTAGGCGTCAATCCACGAATGTGGCTGGAGTATACCGTGGATCGGGAATTCATTCCAACGGTCCGTCTTTCTTTCCGCACCCATCGGTTCAAGATGCCCCTGTACATCGACCGGAAACTCGAATCGGAAAAAGTATATCTGGATTACTCTTTGTCCGCGATGCTTCAAAGTGTGGCAGCTGATCGACTTCTCGTAGCGGGTGGGATACAGATCGAGGGGGTCGATCTGGGAGCGACCATCAGCGAAGTATTTCCAGAGGCCTTTTATCAGAATTATGTGAATTATTTCGCTCTGCTCGAATTGGATCTGCTGGATAAAGGAAGTTTTCCATCTAAGGGATCCTCATTCAAGGCCAAATACCGCGTGATCACGACCACAGAGGAATACCGTTCCGGGCTTGAACCGACTTCGGTGTTGGGCGCGGAATTGCTGCAGGTGATCCCGCTTTGGAAAGGCAGCAGTATGTACCTGAAGGGAAACCTCATCACCACGATCGGCCCCGATCCGGATTATCAATATGCGGTCTTCCTCGGCGGGCTTGGGCAGAACTACATCAATCAGACGGTTTCTTTTCTGGGCTATCGGTTCATGGAGCTGGTCGGCCGAAGCGCGGTCACCTTTGGTGCGGACATCAATTACCAATTCACCACCAAGCACTATCTGGTGGCTCGGGCAAATTTTGGTGCCTTGGAAACCTCCTTCGAGGAGCTATGGAATTCCCAGACCCTACTTGATGGTTATGGCCTGTCCTATGCCTACGAAAGTCCGCTTGGGCCCCTGCAACTCACCGTCATGGGGTCGACCAACCATGCGGATATCTATACCTATATCAGCTTGGGTCATTGGTTTTGAAAGCAGCTGGCCGGAGGCCTAGCGGTGGAAATACGCCACTTCCGCCAATGACTTTTTCTCGATGACAGGTACGGTCGCATCTTCTGCTGGATAGCCAATGGGCAGCAGCAAATACGGCTTTTCATTGGCGGGTCGGTTGAGAAGCGAACTCAAAAAATTCATCGGACTGGGTGTGTGGGTCAGGGTGACCAATCCGATCTGGTGAATGGCTGAGATCAGAAATCCACAGGCGATCCCGACAGACTCCTGAACGTAGTAATTCTTGCCGCCCATAGGGTCGACATTTTCCCTGAAGACCACGATCAACCAAGGCGCATCTTCCAGAAAGGGCTTGTTGGCATCGGTGCCGAAGGGCTGCAGGTCTTTTAGCCACGATTCTGGTGCCCTGTGCGCATAAAATTCACGCTCTTCCTTTTCTGCCGCATCCCGAACCCGTTTTTTGAGGTCGACCCCAGAGATGGCCACAAAGGACCAGGGTTGCTTGTTGGCGCCTGAGGGTGCTGAACTCGCAGTCATGATCAGGTCTTGGATCACCTGTTCAGGAACAAAACGTTTGCTGAAAAAACGCAGGCTGCGCCGTTGCTCCATATGTTCCCGCAGCGCCACACTCTTTGAAAGAAGTTCCGACTCGCTGGGAAGACTCGGTCGGTATGCTTTATGGCCTTTGTGCTGCGTATCCATTTCAATGGATCTTCTGAGCGAGTGCAGCGATGGTCTTGCGCGGTCCTTTGCCTTCATATAGGATCCGGTGCACAGCGCGTGCTACGGGCATTTTTATGTCCTTATCTGAGCGGATCATTTCCACCAGGCGGCTCGCGTAGTAGCCTTCGGCGACCATATTCATTTCCATTTGGGCCGAACGTATGGTATAGCCCTTCCCGATCATGTTTCCGAACAAACGGTTCCGACTGAACTGAGAGTAAGTGGTCACCAGCAGATCGCCCAGGTAGGCCGAATCGGTGATGTCTCGCTTGATGGGGTGCACATTTTTGATGAAGCGCTTTAGTTCGCGGACGGCATTACTCACCAGCACCGCCTGAAAATTGTCCCCATATCCCAGTCCGTGGCAGATCCCAGCGGCCACAGCATATACATTTTTGAGAACGGCCGCGTACTCGGTTCCGTAGATGTCATCGGACTGCTCCATCCGGATGTAGTCGCATTCCATCGAACGGCTGATCAATTGGCAAAGCGATTCGCTTTCGGAAGCAACAGTCAGGTAAGACAGCCGCTCAAGAGCCACTTCCTCTGCGTGGCACGGCCCGGTCACTACCCCGATCCGGTCCATGGGCACAGAATAGTGGCGATGAAAATATTCCCCGACGATAAGACGGTCATCGGGAACGATGCCCTTGATGGCCGAGACCACTGTTTTTTGGCTGAGGTCAAGATCTGGATAGGCAGAAAGGCTGCTCTTTAAGAAGGCAGAGGGGATGGCGAAGATCAGCACATCAGCTTCCGAGACGATATGCTCGAGATCGTCGTGCACATCGATGAGTTCGGTCGGAAGCTCCACACTGCTCAGATAGCGTGGATTGTGGTGGTACATGCGAATATGGTCCACCTGTTCTTTTGAGCGGATCCACCAGCCGACATAATCCAATTGCTCGCAGAGGATCTTAACGAGCGCAGTGGCCCAGCTGCCGCCACCGATAACAGCGATCTTTGGGGCCGTACTCAAAACTGGATGGAAAAGACCATCCGACGCTTGCCTCTTTGAACCTTGACAGAGGTTTGCATGCCCTTTTTCAGGCTGCTGAGTGCGCGCATATAGCTCATCATATCGGTCACTCTTTTTTCGTCCAGTTCAACAACGACGTCTCCAGCCAATAGACCGGCATTGTGGGCCGGTTTGCCCTCTGTCACGCCATCTATGCGCATGCCTTTTCCGCTGAATGCATAGTCAGGCACCACACCGAGCGTTACGGTGAAACGTGGTGCACTGGCTTGATTTTCCTCTGGTGTCGCTGTGAATTCAAGCATGCCTTCCCGATTCAACTTGTCCATCATTCCGAGAATGTAGTCCAGTGTTTTTGTGATGCCTTCAAATTCAATGATCTCTACATCATCGGTCGGACGGTGATAGTATTCGTGTGGTCCGGTGAAGAAGTGCAAAGCTGGCACCTGCGCATTGTAGAAAGAAGTGTGATCGCTGGGGCCAATGCCGCCTTTAGTGGTCTTGATCTTGACCTCTATACACGGGTTGTGCTTGATGATGCGTTCAAAACTTGAGCTCGTGCCTACCCCGTTGATGATGAGCTTCCCGTCTTCTTCCAAATGACCGATCATGTCCATATTGATCATATAGTCCATGGCTTCTTTTTCGTACACGTTTGATTTGATAAAGAAGTTCGATCCAAGGAGGCCCTTTTCTTCCCCAGAAAAAGCAATGAAGAGATAATTTTTGTTGGCAAGACCGTCACCGTCCTGAACAGCTGAGAGATGTTCGGCCAAAGCGAGCATACCTGCCACCCCACTGGCATTGTCGTCCGCTCCATTGTGGATGGCCGGCGCTCCACGATAAAGTGAGCCTTCCCGGCCCATTCCCAAATGGTCGTAATGGGCTCCGATCACTACGGTCCTTTTTTGTCCACGGTTCAAAAAGCCGATCACATTCTTTGCGGTCAGCACCCTATCCTCCACTTGTACATGCAGTTTGATCTTGGTCTTACTCATCAGCCGTTTCGCCTCCTCTTTATTGGCCACGAAAACGACAGGGATGCCCATGTTCAATCGTTTACGGAACTTTCTTGGAACGCTGCGGGAACCTTCCGGATCGATGAGAACGATGGCGGCAGCGCCCTTTTCTTTGGCCAGTTCAATTCGGCCGCTCAGGTCTTCATAGCGTGAGAATTCCGAGTGTGGATGAATGCCGTCTGGCGAGGAAATATTCAGTGCCACAGCCTTCCCCTCGATCTTGAGGCCAGCGTAATCGTCACGATCGAGCTCGGGCGCGATGATGCCATACGCCACGTAGTAACACTTGCCTTTGTAGGATCCGTTTTCTGTGTATTGGGTCGGGTAATAGGTGCTGTCCGAAACAGGCCATTGGTTCCGACGGATCTTCAGGAAGTTCCCTTCCTTCATTTGGATCCCGTCCATAATGGGGAATTCCTGAAAGAATGATCCACCGGGAAGAGGAGTGACCTTGCTGTTTATAAAGGCGTTCTTGATGTATTCTGCAGCCAGCTGTTCGCCTCGGGTGCCTGGATGTCGGCCCCGGAGTTCATCTGAGGCCAGGTAGGTGATGTGCTGCCGTATATCATCATTCAGGTAGCTGATGGACGGCGGGCAGTCAACAGATGCATCGGAACTGCGCTCCGCGGGGGCACTTTCCGAGTTCGGCGAGATGACGCCGTTCATACCCGGTGTAACGGGACGTCCTCTTTGTGCGGTGAGCAGTAGTGAGTAAAATACAAAGGGAATGAGCAGTGTAAGGCGCTTCATTTCTTGGGGTTTCGAGTGAAACGCAAAGATAAGGCCCATCTTACGTGAACGGCCCCGATTACCTTTGTTTCGTGAAGGCGTTCAAACAGTTGGCCGGTCAGACGGCATTGTATGGCTTGCCAAGCATCCTGGGTCGATTGTTGAATTTCCTGCTGGTCCCTTTGCACACGGCGGCCATGACCCAGCAACAGTTTGGAGTGGTGACCGATCTCTATGTATGGGTCGCGGTGTGTATCGTCCTGCTGACCTATGGAATGGAAACGGCCTTCTTCTACCACGGTGCGGCTCCTGAACGAACCGATGCTGTCTTCCGCACAGCCTTGAGTTCATTGATCATCAGCACCTTGCTTTTCTATGGTCTTTTCGAATGGAACATCGGCTCAGTGGGTTCGGCGCTCCGATATGAGGGCCAACTGGGATACCTGCGCTGCATGGTGTGGATCTTGTGTCTGGATGTACTGGCCGCTCTCCCCTTTGCTCGGTTGCGATTAAGCGGCAAGGCTGCTCATTTTGCGGCCATCAAGTTCGCACTGATCGGAACGAACATTCTGCTCAACTTGCTGCTTTTCGATGCGGTGCCTGGCATTGAAGGAGCGCGCAGCTTTTTGCCGATTGCTTTTCAGCAAGATCCAGTCGCCTATGTGCTCGCTGCGAACCTCTGCGCCTCAGGGGTGATGACCTTGCTCCTGTTGCCTCAATGGCGTCTTTTATTCGGCCGATGGCGTTGGGACAGGGATCAATGGATCCGTCTGATGTCTTATGGATTGCCTCTGATGCTGGCAGGTCTGGCAGGAATCGCCAATGAACTGGCCGACCGGCAGTTCATCAAATATCTGCTTCCCGAGCATCAGGCCATGGCCGACTTGGGCGTTTATGGAGCGGTCTACAAGCTTTCAATTTTGCTCGTGCTTTTTGTTCAGGCCTATCGCTACGCAGCCGAACCATTTTTCTTTCGAATGAACGCCGCCGGCGACGGGAAAGAGATGAACGCTCAGATCCTGCTTTACTACACCCTTTTTCTGGGGGGTCTTTTCATTGCGTTGAATGCCGCTCTCCCCTGGGCACAGCATTTCATCGATGAAAAATTTTGGATCGGCCTGAGTGCAGCACCGGTCTTGTTCGCGGCCAATTATGTGCTTGGGCTGAACGCCCACCTGTCGATCTGGTACAAACTGGAGAACAAGACCTGGTATGCCGGAGTCGTTACGGGAACAGGACTTTTGGTCACCGTGGCGCTCAATCTGTGGCTCATCCCAAAAATGGGGTGGATGGGCGCGGCCTGGGCCACTCTATGCGCGTATTCGGCCATGGCCTTGTTGAATGCTGTTCTCGGAACCACAATAGCCAGAATCCCCTATGATTGGCCCCGCCTGGCGGGCTATTTCACCTCGGCGATCGCACTCGGCGCAGCGGCATGGTGGTGGCAACTGCAGCACGGAATGTCGGCACTCATTTTTGTGCTGCCCTATCTCTTGATCATCCTTATTTTCGAACGCAAGAATTGGCAAGAATGGAGTACACCAACGCAGTGAAAGTGCGTGTTGTCCGCTCGGGAGACCAACCCCTCCCAGTGTACAAGACAGACCTTTCTGCCGGCATGGACCTGCATGCAGATCTTCAAACGCCAGTTGTTATTGGCCCTCTGGAGCGAACACTTGTTCCCACAGGGCTCTCCATCGAACTTCCTGCTGGATTTGAGGCGCAGGTGCGTCCACGGAGCGGCCTCGCACTGAAGAAGGGAATAGGAGTGCTCAATTCGCCAGGAACCATTGATGCAGATTACCGAGGCGAGATCTCCGTGATCCTTGTCAACCTTTCGGATGTGGCGTATGAGATCGCCCCGGGAGAGCGTATTGCGCAAATGGTGGTGGCCCCTCATTCAAGGGTTCAATGGATAGAAGCCGAAGAACTGAGCGAAACCAAAAGGGGCGCTGGTGGATTTGGAAGCACCGGAGTCAAAGCCTGAAAAACCTGGGCCGAAATATCAATTGAACGTAAAAACCAACAGCATGAAGATCATAGTACCCATGGCGGGAAGAGGCACGCGAATGAGACCGCATACACTGACCACTCCCAAGCCATTGATACCTATTGCCGGCAAACCGATCGTCCAGAGGTTGGTCGAGGACATTGTTTCGGTTTGCGGCCAAAAAGTGGATGAGGTGGCCTACATCATCGGGGATTTTGGACAGCAAGTGGAGAAGGAGCTATTGGAGATAGCAAAGTCTCAGGGCGCCAAAGGGAGCATCTACCACCAAGATGTGGCGCTGGGAACAGCACATGCCATTCTGTGTGCGAAAGAAAGTCTGGAAGGCCCTGTTGTGGTGGCATTCGCAGACACTTTGTTCCGCGCAGACTTCTCCTTGGATACGGCTTCGGATGGAGTCATTTGGACGAAGAAAGTAGAGGACCCCAGGCAGTTCGGTGTCGTTCAGAAGAACAGCGAGGGAGTCATCACAGATTTCGTGGAGAAGCCTCAGGAATTCGTTTCCGACGAAGCCATTATCGGCATCTACTATTTCGGCGATGGGGCGAACCTGCGAAGCGAATTGCAATATCTGATCGACAACGACATCAAGGACAAGGGAGAGTATCAGATCACTGACGCTCTGGAGAACATGAAGGCCAAGGGCAAGCGTTTCACCTCGGGTACGGTGAACGAATGGATGGACTGTGGCAACAAGAACATAACGGTGGACACCAATTCAAAGATCCTGGAATTCGTCAAAGACGAAGAACAACTCCAGGCCGGTGACGTCGTGTTGGAAAACAGTACGATCCATCCGCCCTGCTTTATCGGTGCAGGGGTTGTTTTGCGCAATAGTGAAGTAGGCCCTGGCGTTTCCATTGGAGCGGGAAGCAGTCTTGAAAACGTTCAGATTGAACACAGCATCATTGGCACGGAGTCCGAACTCGGTCATGTACGCCTCAAGCAATCCATGATCGGCAACAAGGTGCGGTTCGATGGGCGCTTCACAAATGTGAGCATAGGAGATTTCAGTACGCTTGAGAAATAGAAAAGTAGGCGGGCTAAGACGCAAGCTCGTATTGGGAACAGCCTTGTTTCCACTTCTTGTCATGGGACAAATGCCCATGGAGAAGGATCCTGACGCCGACTTCAAGGCTTCCTTTTGGGAAGCCCAAACCCTGAAGATGACCGATCGGGATCGTGCAGCTCTTTCCGCTTTTAAGCGATGCGACAGCATAAGACCGGATCAGGCCATGGTCCTTTCTGAACTGGCTCGCCTGAGCCATGAACTGAAAGATGCCGCTGCGGCCATGGATTATGCGGAACGAAGTCTGGTCGCTGAAGGAGTCCGCGACTGGCATTGGGAGGAGGCGGCACGCATCCATTACGAGTTGGATCTTCTCGAACCAACCGCCGATATTTTGGAGCGCTATCTGCGTCAGACGGTCCCCAAGGCGGAGACCTTTGAAACACTCGCTGCTGTTTACATGGAGATGCGTGACTGGCCTTCGGCTGTCCGCACCCTGGATGCTCTGGAAAAAAAGACGGGGATCACCGAAGAGATATCAGAACAGAAAAAGCAGCTGTACCTGGAAATGGGCGAGCTTGAGAAGGCCATCGAGCAATTGGATCGACTGATCCGCGCTTACCCCGCAGACCTCAGGTACCGCTTGGAAAAGGCAGAAATGTATGCGGCCAATGACCGCATAGACGAAGCGCGCGCGCTGTGGGAGGATGTCTTGAAGCGCTATCCTGAACAGCCTGTAGCCAATCTGCGTCTGGCCCGTTACTTCCAGGCTCAGGGAGCCTATGACAAGTCCTATTCCTGTTTGAAAGTGGCCATGGCCAGCGAAGAACTCGACATCGATGACAAGGTGGCTGTACTGCTCAACATGTACATACACAGCGAGGGCGACAGTGCGCTAACCGCCGCAACCTTTGAGCTGGCGGAACTGACCGTTCGCTCTGCACCCATGGATGCCAAATCCTGGAGCGTCAAAGGCGACCTGCACATGCGGGACGAGCAGTTTGAAGACGCCTACGAATGTTTCGCACAGGCGGTGCAATTGCCCAACGGAAACAAATATGAGATCTGGGAGCAAATGCTTCTCTTATCAGGACAGCAGGCGGAATGGTCGCGTCTTGAGCGGGATGCCAAGAAGGCCGCCGATCGCTTCCCTGCAGAACCGTTCCCCCTGTTCATGTTGGGCGTAGGTCAAATGCAGTCTGACGCCCCCCAACTGGCCATTGACTCCTGGGAAGAGGCACTCGATCTTTCGTTTGGGAACCGCTTCATCCGCGAACAGATATTTACAAATCTGGGCCAGGCCTATCATGAGTTGGGCGATCACGAGCGCTCGGACCAGGCCTTTGAAAAAGCCTTGAAACTCGATCCTGACAACGCTTTGAGTCTCAACAACTATGCATATTTCCTGGCCGAGCGCGGCGAGAATCTGTCTCAGGCCCTTGAGATGACCATCCGCTCCAACAAGATCGACCCTGACAACCCAACCTATTTGGACACCTGGGCCTGGGTTCTTTACCAGAATGCACAATATCAAGAAGCTCTGCAGAAACAGGAACGCGCACTGGTAGTTTCAGAAGAGCCGTCGGCTGACCTGTTCGATCATTATGGCGATATCCTCTTTCAACTTGGAATGACAGAACAAGCACTGAAAAAGTGGAAACGAGCCTTGGAACTGGGGACAGAAGACCAAGAGAAGATCCGCGAAAAGATCAAAGAGAATGAATTGGAGGAATAAAGCGCATTTATCGGTCGCTTGCCTTTTGCTCCTATTCGCTTGTGGACCGAAAAAGCCACTGGTTCAGTCGCCAGCTTCCTCAGAAGCTGCAGCGGAAGGGACAGAATTCTTTCGCTCGCATGCCTTCCGACCCGATGAATTAAAGGTCGAAGCACGGGCACTTCTCCAAGAGGCAGACACGCGTACTGAGTTCAATTTGGAGATACGGCTGCGGCACGACAGCCTTGTCTGGATGCAGCTTTCTGACCCATTCCTCGGGTTCCCGCTGATGCGTGCAGTCATTTCTGCCAAGCGCTTTGCGATGGTCAACCGACTCGAGGGCACCTATTTTCAAGGAGATGCACGGGGGCTGGAGCGGCTTTTGGGAATGAGTTTGCCATTCCAACTGCTTCAAGCTGTCCTGCTCGGTAATTTTCCGATGGACGTTCTCTATACATCGTCAACGGCAAGGCACGACGGCAAGGCCTGTCTGATCCCTTCAACAAGCCCGCTTCAAGATGGTGGCAGTATTCACGACATCTGTTATTTCCGGGAGATCGGACGTCCATTCACCTATCATTTGAAGGCGGCCGGGTACGAAGAAGAGGCCTTCGTTCAGTATGGAAGGTATGCCCGATACAAGGGCTTTCACTACCCAACAGAGATCCAATTGGAGGTTCGGGGCGAGCAGCCGGTCCGCCTGAGCCTGCGCATAAAAAACGTTGAACAAGCTCCGCTGAATTTCCCCTTTAAGATACCTTCGTCGTACAAGCCGATCGAATGATGTACCGCCTTTTGACCCTCTGCTGCGCTTTGCTTGTGGCGAGTGGCCTTGGTGCGCAAAGTCGTGAAAAAGACGAGCTGCAACGGAAGAAGATCCGGTTGCAGGACGAGATCGAGCTGGCCAATTCCATACTTCAGGAGACCCGCGAAAACAAGCAAATGAGTGTGAGCCAAGTGGAGGCGCTCATGCAAAAGATCGCCATCCGTGAACGGCTGGTTCGAACCATGCAGAAAGAGGTGGAGTGGATCCAGGAGGACATTCAGGAGATCGAGGAGGGCATAGAAGGGCATACTGTACGTATCGAAAGGCTGAACAACGAATACGCCAGCATGATCCGCGGGGCAAGAAGAAGTCAAAGCCATGTGAGCAGACTCATGTTCATTCTGTCGTCCAAGAATTTCAATCAGGCCATCAAGCGACTGGAATACATGAAGCAGCTGGCCGAACACAGGCGCAGGCAGCTAGAGCGCATCAGAGAAGAACAAAAAGCCCTTGAAGAAGACCTGAAGACCCTGAAAGAGACACAGAGGGAAAAAGAGCAGTTGCTGCGTCAACAGGAAACAGAAGTGGTGCAGCTGCAGAAGGAACGA
This sequence comes from Flavobacteriia bacterium, assembly GCA_009921445.1. Lineage (GTDB taxonomy): Bacteria > Bacteroidota > Bacteroidia > Flavobacteriales > Schleiferiaceae > RFXV01. The sequence goes on along the minus strand of RFXV01000008.1, from coordinate 14,015 downwards.
AGCAGTACGGAGGTGGCCATAGCTGAACTCAGGACGCAGGAAAAAGAGCTCCAAAAAGAGATCAGGGAAAAGAAAAAGCAAAGCGATCTGCTCGAAAAAGAGATACAGCGGATCATCGAAGAAGAGATCAAACGCGCCAAAGAACGCGCCTTACGCAGGCAGCTCGAAGATGAGGCCGATGCACTGGGTTTGAAACCGGGAAAAGATTTCAGCAAGAGGACCAGCAACAAGGCCTTGAAAGCCCTGATCAGGAAAAAGAAAAAAGCAGACGGCGGGTCGGAGGACTCCGGCAGGTCGACCGTCTACAAACTGACACCTGAGGCCAATAAACTGGCGGCCAATTTCAAGAAGAATCGAGGCAAACTGCCCTGGCCCGTCGAAAAGGGAATCATAACCTCGTCATTTGGAAAGCATCCGCATCCCGTGGCCAAGGACGTGATCGTGAACAACAACGGGATCGACGTTGCCAGTGAAAAGGGAAGTGCAGCAAGGGCGGTATTTGACGGCGAAGTGAGTCGGGTGATACGGATTCCATATGGCAACAAAGCCGTGCTCATCAGACACGGAAATTATTTCACTGTCTACGACAACCTCGTGCAGGTCTATGTGAAGGAAGGCGATAAGATCAAGACCAAACAGGAGATCGGTTTGATCTTCACCGACCCCAAGGACGGGCGGACCCAATTGCATTTTGAGATCTGGTTGGCCGATGAGGTCCAGAACCCCAAGCCTTGGCTTTACCGCAAATAAAAAAAGCCGCGCTGGTCTGCACGGCGTATATCTATTGGAGCACAGATCAGCGAAAACCCTCTTCTTCGCCCATCATTCGCCTTCTTTGGCGCATGCGCTTCAGGCGTTTCCGCTTCATGATCTGAAACTCCTCGTATTGTTTCTCGGTCAGGATCTCCTGCATCTCCTGGTCATAGGTTTCCATGGCCTTCTGCATTCCCTTCATGCGCTCTTCTCTGCTCTGCACCTCATCCATGCTTTCGATCTGACGTATGGTTGCCGCCAGCACCTTTTCGTTTTGTTCTTCATTGAGTTCGAGCGTCTCGGCCATGCGCTGCGTACTTTTTTCCGCACGCTCTTCAACACTCATATCCGACCAATTCTTTCCCTGTCCCTGAGCAAACAATACAGCGGTAAGGGACAGAACAAGACAAGCAAATTTCCAATTCATCTCATTTTGTTTTTAGGGTTCTGATGGTAAGAAGAACGCTTTAGCCAGAGGTTTAACGCCAAGGTCAAAAGTCGATCAACTCACGGATCACCTGCCCCACTTTTTCTGCGTTCGGGAGCATGGTCGATTCCAGGGTGCTGTTCAGGGGAATGGCTGGGAGATCTTGTGCACCCACAACGCGAATGGGCGCATCAAGAGATGCGAAACACACTTCTTGTATTCGGCCTGCGAGGTTGCGGGCAAATGAATTCAGAGTGGGTTCTTCGGTCACGATCATGCAGCGATTATGGGTGCGCACAGCCCGGAAAACGGCTTCCTCATCCAGCGGTAGAAGGCTGCGCAGATCGACGATCTCGACAGGCTGCCCCAACTGGTCTGCAGCTTCCAAACTCCAATAGACGCCCATTCCATAAGTGATGATACAACAGCTATCCGCAGTGGGCTCTGCTTCCTTCACTGTGCGCGCTTTCCCCAGAGGGACTACATAATCTTTGTCGGGCTCGATCGTGCGGGCGGCCTCCGTTCCTTTGATCTTGCTCCAGTAAAGCCCCTTGTGTTCCAGCAGTAAGACGGGGTTGGGATCGTAGAATGCCGCTTTCATCAGTCCTTTCAGATCCGCTCCAGTGGAAGGGTAGGCCACTTTGATGCCTTTGATGTTCGCGACGATGCTTTCCACCGATGAACTGTGATAGGGTCCGCCAGAACCATAGGCACCGATCGGAACGCGAAGCACAGCACTGACCGGCCATTTTCCATTGGACAGATAGCAGGATCTGCTCAGCTCGGTGAACAATTGATTCAGACCGGGCCAGATGTAGTCCGCAAATTGCACTTCGACGATCGGTTTGCAGCCAACAGCAGACATGCCCACCGTGCTGCCAATGATGAAGGCTTCCTGTATGGGTGTATTGAAGACCCGCTGATCTCCAAACTTCTCTGCAAGCGTGGCGGCTTCGCGGAATACTCCGCCCAATCGACCCCCCACATCCTGTCCATACAAAAGTGCTTCGGGATGGTCCTCCATCAGTTCTTGTATGGCGAAAAGAGCTGAATCGACCATTACAGTGGGTTCCTTTCCCTCCGGGGATCGATTCCCCGACTCTTCCACAATGGGCGTAGGTGAATAGGCATGGGTAAAAAGATCATCCGGACCGGGGTCCTCAGCGGCCAGCGCCTCTTGATAATCTTCCTTGACCGATCGATCGGCTTCCTCAGCGATCCGGTCCAGTGCTTCCTCTTCCACCCCCAGCTCGATCAGTCGCTGGTAGAGCAGGGGCAGGGGGTCGCGTTTTGCGTGATCTTCCAGGTCATCGCGGTACCATTCCATACGCACACCCGAGGTGTGGTGGCCGAGCAAGGGCACTTTCAGATGCATTAGAAAAGGTCTTCTTTCCGAGCGCATCTTCCCCAGGACGTCCTGCACTTCCTCGTAGACCTCGGCGAAGTCATTGCCGTCCAAACTTCGGACTTCCAGTCCATTGAATCCGCGAGCAAATTCAGCCGCGTTCTGTGCGCGGGTTTCTTTGGCATTGGCCGAGATGTCCCACTCGTTGTCCTGAACGAAGAACAAGATCGGAAGCTGCTTGAGCACAGCCATTTGAAGGGCTTCCGAGACCTCGCCTTCTGTCATTGCGGCATCGCCAATGGAGCAAACGACAACAGGCGCTTCGCCTTTCCCCCAAACATCAAGTCCCTGCTGCTCACGGTATTGAACGCCCATGGCCAATCCAGCCGTCGGTATGGCCTGCATTCCCGTAGCAGAAGATTGATGGATGATCTTGGGTTTGTCTTCATCCTTAAGACTCGGGTGGCTGTAGTAGGTGCGGCCGCCAGAAAAGGGATCCTCTTTTTTGGCCAGCAGCTGGAGCATCAGTTCATAGGGCCGCATGCCAATGCCGAGCAAGATGGAGTCGTCTCGGTAGTAGGGCGACACCCAATCCTGTGGTCTGAGTTGAAGAGCCAGGGCCAGTTGAGCAGCTTCATGCCCACGCGATGTGGCGTGAACATATTTGGAAGTGGTCTCGCGATGTCGTTCATAGAGATCCGCCATGGATTTGGCGGTTCGCATCAGGCGGTATGCTTTTTCCAGCAGATCGACTTCCTGAGAATGCTTCGTCTGTTTCTTCGCCATCGGGGGTTATTGGTTCACAAATATCATCAATCGCTCAGCTCTTCAGGGCGAGATTGTCGATAAGCCGAACACCTTCAACATGAGCGGCTGCAAAAAGTCTCCATGAATTGCGCAGCGCGAGCGAATCTCCCTGTCTGGCGGATTCAAATGTTGTGGCATGTGCCAACTCCAGGTATTCGACCTCCATGCCCAGGGCCTCCCAATTTTTTTTGGTCTGCTCGAGATGGTCGGGTTCAAATACTTCTGCCGTGGCCTTTTTGATCTCTATGAAGCCCTTGTATATCGAACAGGCCGTTTCTCTTCCTGCAGCACTCAGCCGCATGTTTCTGGAACTCATTGCCAGACCACATTCTTCGCGAATCGTAGGACAGCCCACTACAGAGATCTCGTGCCCTTTCATGGCAACAAGTCTGTGCACGGCTTCCAGCTGCTGAAAGTCTTTTTCACCAAAAAAAGCCATGTTCACGGGCAGCAATTGGAAAAAGCGATCCAAAACAGCTGCGACGCCTTGAAAGTGACCGGGTCGGTGAACACCTTCCATGACCTTCTCGAGGGGGCCAAGCGCGTAAACGGGCTGCTTGTAATCAGCGGGATATATTTCGCGGACTTCCGGTAAATAGACAGCGTCCACACCAAGGGCACTCAAGGTGGCCAGATCCTGATCAATGGTTCTGGGATACTTTTCAAGATCCTGAGAATCATGAAACTGTGTTGGGTTGACAAAAATGCTCACCACAACTCTGTCCGCTTGTGCCTTGGCCATTGAGCAAAGAGTGGCGTGCCCCTTGTGCAATGCGCCCATGGTCGGGACAAAACCAACTGATTCTCCGCGTTCACGCCATGCGGCGATCTGCTTGGACAATTTTTGACCTGAGGGGTATGCGATCATGTTATTCCTTGCTACGCCTCAAAACTAGGGCCGCGGAGCCGCTTAGCGCGGCTAAAATTTTCTTATCTTTGCACTTCGTCTAATTACCAAAAAAGTCTCGGATGGAAAAGAAACGAATACTTTATGTTTCACAGGAAATAAGTCCATACCAGAAAGAGACAGAGATCGCAAAGGCAGCCCTTGCCCTACCTAAGAAGATGAACGAAAAGGGACATGAAGTACGCGTCTTCATGCCTCGTTTCGGAGTGATCAATGAGCGTCGTCATCAATTGCATGAAGTGATCCGTTTGAGCGGGATCAACATAGTCGTCAACGATATGGACCAACCACTCATCATCAAGGTGGCTTCTGTACCAGGTGCGCGTATACAGGTTTATTTCATAGACAACGAAGAGTATTTCAAGCGTAAGTCCGTCTTTTTTGACGACAAAGGCAAATTCCATCCAGACAATGACGAACGCTCGATCTTCTTCTGCCGCGGGGTGATCGAAACGGTGCGCAAGCTCGGGTGGTCACCGGATATCATACACGTTCACGGTTGGATGGCTTCTCTCTTGCCCCTCTACCTGAAAAAATTCCATGCGGACGATCCGTTGTTCCAGGATTCTAAGGTGATCACCAGCGTTTATCCGTATGAGTATTCGGAATCTTTCAGTGATAAGTTGTATTCAGGTTTGGAATTCGATGGGATCGAAGGAGAGGATCTGGCGCATTTCAAGTCTGCTGAGACCGGAACGCTCAGCGAGGCAGGGGTTCGTTACAGCGATGCCGTGATGCGTCATTCAGAGATCGACGGCCCTTTGAGCAAACTGATAGAGGCACTTCATCCTCAAGCACTGGAGGTTTCGGAGGTCGCCGAGCAAATGGAGCAGATCGAAGAATTCTACCAGCAGGTTGCAGAGGAAGCTCTGGCCGTTTGATCCGTAGGTACGGAGCAAAAAATGCAGAAGACCAATATTCATTCAAAAGTCATCCTGGGGATGGCTTTTCTTTTGTTCTTCTCCTGTGAAAAGGATGCAGGAACCCTCGGCCTCGATGCCATTGGGGAGGATCCGGCTCGGGCAGGAGTCCTGAGCCAATTTCCAGTGATCGCCTATTCAGCGCTTGAAGACAGTGTTCTTGCGGTCAATCCGCAGCATGCCATTGCAGGTTCCTATCAAGACGATGTACTGGGCTTCAGCAGCAGCTCCTTCGTGACCCACCTGCTTTTGCAATCTTCCCAACCCGACTTCGGTACCGATCCGCAGTTGGATTCAGTGCGTATGGTATTGCGCTATTCGGGCTACTACGGGGATACTAATCGTCCAATGAGTTTGCAGGTGCGTTTGCTCGAGGAATTCATGGACCCGGATGCAGACCAGGCCTACTATTCATCGAAACAGTGGAAGACCGGTCGGCTTTTGGGAAGTTCAGATCCAGTTCGACATCGGCCGATGGGCATAGACACACTTCTGGGCGGCCAACAGGTTTCACGGATCGTATTCCCCTTGGACACAGGATTTTTCAAGACAGCCATTTTCGATGAGCTGGCCTCAGGGAATCCGGCCTTCGAAAGCAATACAGCATTCATTGACTACTTCAACGGCATAGAAGTGTCCTCGGGTGGGGAGGACGGATGCATGCTGTACTTCGAAACTTTTACGGGCCAGAGCCGCATTGAATTGTACTATCACAATACGACCGACACATCGGTCTTTTATCTGGAAACGGACAACAGCGGAACAACTGCCAATAATTTCGTCCACGATTACAGCACCGCCGCCTTTGACCCCGCACTTCAGGATACAGCGGCTGGAGAGCCCTTCACCTATGTTCAGGCCATGGGGGGTGTGCTGACGGAGCTGCATTTTCCCACATTGTCCACGCTGGTGGATTCGACTTTTTTGATCACCAAGGCAGAGCTCGTTTTTCATTCGGAGATAGGTTCAGATGCATCGGGTATGTGGGTGCCCAATCAATTGCTTCTGCTGGAGACTGGAGCGAACGATACGGGCAAAGTGCTCATCAAGGATTACCGCATCAGTGCTTCTACAGGTGTGGGTGGGAATGTACTCCGCGGAAGTTTTAGGGAAAAACAATATCGATTCAACATAACCCGTCATATTTTTGAAAGACTCTCCGAGCACAATGGGCAGGGCACCCGTCTTTTTCTCGTAGCTGGTTCTGGAGCGTCAACGGCGAACCGAGTGGCGCTCAACGGAAACCTTCATCCGAGAAATCCACTCACTTTGGATATATATTTTACAACCAAACCCTAATACGGGAAGATCATGTGTGGAATAGTTGGTTATATAGGACATCGCGAAGCGTATCCCATCATCGTAAAAGGATTGCAGCGCCTCGAGTACAGGGGCTATGACAGTGCAGGCGTGGCTCTTCTGAGCGACGGGCTGCAAATGCATAAGTGCAAGGGGAAGGTTTCCGACCTGACAGACCTGGCAAAAGCCAAAAACGTATCGGGTACTCTGGGTATAGGACATACGCGCTGGGCCACACACGGACCCCCGAGTGATGCGAATTCCCATCCGCACATGTCCCAGTCCGGCAGACTTGCGCTGATCCACAATGGCATCATAGAGAATTTTGAAAGCTTAAAAGAAGCCCTATCGGGAAGAGGATTCACCTTTCAAAGCGATACGGATACGGAGGTTCTGGTCAACTTGATCGAGGACATCATGCTTTCGGAAAAACTGCCGGTGGAAAAAGCGGTTCGGATCGCCTTGAATCAGGTGATCGGGGCTTATGCGATCTGCGTGGTGGACAAGGAGCGGGATGGACAGATCGTAGTGGCCAAAAAGGGAAGTCCATTGGTGATCGGCGTGGGCCAAGGTGAGTACTTCATTGCCTCAGATGCTTCGCCATTTTTGGAATACACCAAGCAGGCCGTGTATCTTGAGGAAGATGAAATGGCGCTTATCCGCCTCGGAGAATCACTTTCTATTCGAAGTATCCCGAGCGACAAAGTCGTGGAGCCATATGTGACCCAGTTGCAGATGGACCTCGAGTCCATTGAGAAGGGAGGCTATGACCATTTCATGCTCAAAGAGATCTACGAGCAGCCGAGGTCCATCCACGACACCATGCGGGGTCGCTTATTGCCCGATCAGGGCATTATTCGATTGGGTGGGGTGTCGGAGTACAAGGATAAGTTCCTGCAAGCCGACCGCATTTTGATCATTGCCTGCGGTACTTCCTGGCACGCGGGTCTGGTGGGGGAATATGTGTTTGAAGAATTGTCTCGGATCCCCGTGGAAGTGGAATATGCGAGTGAATTCCGCTACAGGAACCCCGTCATTACAGAAAAGGATGTAGTGATCGCCATTTCACAGTCAGGAGAAACTGCAGACACGCTCGCTGCCATACGACTGGCAAAGAGCAAAGGCGCCACCATATTCGGCATTTGTAATGTGGTAGGGAGCAGTATAGCCCGGGAAGCTCATGCAGGGGCCTACACACATGCGGGTCCAGAGATCGGAGTGGCTTCCACCAAGGCCTTTACAGCCCAAGTGACTGTTCTGAACATGATGGCATTGTACATCGGATACAAAAAAGGAGTGATCAGCAGCTCCGACTTTCACAGGTCGCTTTTTGAATTGGATGCCATTCCGGGCAAGATCGAGAAGATGCTCCAAAGCAACGAGCAAACACTGAAGATCGCTGAAGAGTACAAAGACTCCAAGAATTGCCTCTATCTGGGCAGAGGGTACAATTTCCCGGTGGCGCTTGAAGGTGCATTGAAGCTCAAAGAGATCTCCTATATCCATGCCGAGGGTTATCCGGCAGCGGAGATGAAACACGGCCCGATCGCCCTTATTGATGAGGACATGCCTGTCGTGGTCATAGCACCGCTCAGCATGCATTACGAAAAGGTGGTGAGCAATGTACAGGAGGTCAAGGCCAGGAACGGGAAGGTGATCGCCATCGTGAATCCGGCGGACAAGGAGATCCGAAGATCACTTCCATTCCCCTGCAGCTATTGGCCTATCACATCGCAGTGATGCGTGGCTGCAATGTGGACCAGCCGAGGAATCTCGCGAAGTCGGTAACAGTAGAATAAACGACCGACGAATTCACGATGTGGGCCTTAGCATGTCTCTTTAGATCCCCTCGGGAATGGAGATTTACTGAACGATGAGGCTTAATGTTTCCAACAAATGAAGTAATTCGCCAACCGCACTCATTGGAAATCATCGATCCCTAAGGGTCTTAGGAGGAAGAACGAAAATGCGGAACTTGTTGGCCAAATGGAGATTCAGCGATAGAAAAGAGTACCTACCTGAGCAATGAAGAAGTACGGGTTTTTGGTTTTGCTACTGGCCGGGATCATTGGATCCTTCGCGCTGGGCGTTTCAACGGGATATAACAGACATGCTCCTTTTAGGCTACTCAAGAAATATTGGTCCGGTCCGAATGTGGATCCGAGCTTTCATAATGTGGGCAGGAATCTGCACTTGGATCGCTATACCTCAGCTGAAACAGACCCACTCAAGAAAACGGGGGTTTACCTTACCTACGGTCAATCCAATGCGGAAAATGGAGGTCAATATGGCTATTCAGTTCGATCCGAGGTCTATCAATTCGTATTGGGCGAGACCTTTGTTTATGAAGACCCATCCATAGGGGGCATCTGCCAGGGAGGATCTGTATGGGGCATGTTGGGCGATAAGCTGATCGAAAGGGGCATCCACGAACAAGTGGTTTTTGCAAATTGTGCCTGGGGCGGAATAAGGATCTCGAAACTCAAGGAAGGACATTACCTGCAGTATCTAATCGATCAATACAACGGTCTCATGAAGAAGTTTGGCCGCGTGGATGGTATTTTGTTTCACCAAGGAGAGTCAGATAATTTTACCGAGGGGGTCCTGGCATACTACGATAACTATTCGGAGTTCTTAGAGAACCTCAACAAAGCAGGAATTCATGTTCCGGTCTATTTGTCCAGGGCCAGTTTATGCGGAAAGGGCCATCCGTTGAATAAGAACCTCACGGACATTCAAGACCAACTCATAGCAGATTTCGGAACGGTCAAGGAAGGCCCAAATACGGATATGATCATCGCCAGAGGGGACCGCATCAAGGACGATTGCCATTTCACCCTTTCTGGCTACGACAAGTTCGCCGAAATGTGGGTAAAGTGTTTGGTGAAGGAAAAGTAATTTTTGTCCCTGGATCAAGTCTATTTGCCCTGTCCGCAAAAGGGCATAAAAAAGCCACTCTGCGAGTGGCTGCTTTTGCATCGTTGTTGCCCGACTAGGACTCGAACCTAGACTGACGGAACCAAAATCCGCTGTCCTGCCAATTAGACGATCGGGCAAAAGGAGGGCAAAGATAAGTCCAAGTGGTGACATTGAACAAGGTGTATGCGGATTCCACTGCGGCGCTTTTGGGTTTTTTTGGGAAAAGTCGGGGGTCATTTTGTGTATTTTCGCCTGCACCGCAGATCGAGCATGGATTATGGCAATGGAGAACTATAAAAAGATCAACAACCTTTTGGGTTGGGTCAGCTTTGGAATAGCTGCCCTCGTTTACATTGCCACCCTTGAGCCCACAGTGAGTTTCTGGGACTGTGGTGAATACATTGCCACTTCTGCAAAGCTGATGGTAGGCCACCCTCCGGGAGCACCGCTTTTTCAGCTGATCGGCAATTTCTTTTCCCTGTTTGCTTTTGGCGACCTGACCCAGGTGGCCTACATGGTGAATCTTTCCTCGGCACTATCGTCCGCATTCACCATCCTCTTCTTGTTCTGGACCATCACCCATCTGTCCCGAAAGATCATCATCAAAAAGGGTGGAGCCATCGATCAGAAGAACATGCGCATCATTTTTGGCAGCGGTCTGGTGGGCGCACTGGCCTATACATTCAGTGATTCCTTCTGGTTCTCTGCTGTGGAAGGTGAAGTATATGCGATGTCCAGTTTCTTCACGGCGGTTGCCTTTTGGGCCATTTTGAAATGGGAGAACGCAGTAGATGCAGAGGATGAGCGAGCCGATCGCTGGATCGTTCTGATCGCCTATCTGATCGGCCTGGCCATCGGGGTGCACATTCTGGTTTTCCTGACCATTCCGGCCATAGGAATGATCTATTACTTCAAGAAATTCAATTACAACCGCAACGGATTCTACCTGGCCAACATCATCTCTGTGGCCATCCTTGGTCTGGTGTTTCAGATCATCATCCCAGTCACCCTTAAGTTGTTCGGATTTTTGGAGATCAACCTGGTCAATCATTTGGGCCTGCCCTTTGACTCCGGTTCCGTGGCTGCGATCATCATTCTTGCTGCACTTACTTGGTTTGGCGTTCGCTTTGCGCGCCAAAAAGAGAAGCCTGTCATCGCTACGGCCGTTCTGGGGATCGCCTATATAATGATCGGATATTCCTCTTTTGTCACCCTGGCCATTCGGTCGAATGCCAACCCACCCATTGACGAGAACAACCCGGAGGACGCATTGAGCCTGTTGGCCTACTACAACCGAGAGCAATACGGTGACTGGCCGAAGTTCTATGGACAGAGTTTCAATGCAGAGGTTGAGAGCTTTGTGGATGGCAACCCGACGTATTACCGGGATGAGGAATCTGGAAAATATCTGATCTCCAACGACGGGAAGGAAAGCGTGCGGAAGTTCAAGAAAGAGTACATCGGTTTCTTCCCGCGGATGTGGAGCGACGATCCCAATCACGTACGGAATTACATTGCTTTGATGGACATCAAGGACACGAAAAAGAAACCGAGTTTCGGTTTGCACTTCAAGTTCTTCATGGATTACCAGATCGGCCATATGTGGTGGCGTTATTTCATGTGGAATTTTGCAGGACGACAAAACGATCAGCAACACCGATACGAGCTCACCAAGGGCAATTGGCTGTCGGGAATCGGCTTTGTGGACAAAATGCACATAGGTCCTCAGGACGATCTGCCGGATCATTTCGCCAGGAATAAGGCGCGCAACACCTACTTCCTGTTGCCCCTCATCCTTGGGCTCATAGGTCTCTGGTTCCACTTCAAAGCGAATTGGAAAGATGGCTGGGCCATCATGATGTTCTTTTTGTTCACCGGAATTGCCATCGTGGTCTACACCAACCACAAGCCTTTCGAACCGCGGGAACGTGATTATGCCTTTGTGGGATCTTTCTACGTCTTTGCGATCTGGATCGGATTGGGCGTGCACGCACTCTTCGACCTTTTAAAGGAAAGCCGGCAAAACGCAAGCACGGCCCTGATGATCTCCGCTGCATGCCTGATCGGTGTGCCGGGACTGATGGCGCAGCAGAACTGGGACGATCACGATCGCTCAGGAAGGACCACAGCCCGCGATATCGCCAAGGCCTACCTCGACAGCTGTGCCCCGAACGCCATTCTGTTCACCAATGGAGACAACGACACCTTCCCCCTTTGGTATGTTCAGGAGGTCGAACAGTACCGAACCGATGTGCGGGTGGTCAACCTCTCCCTGCTCAATACGGATTGGTACATCGACCAGATGAGGCGAAAAGCCTACGACTCGGATGCCGTTCCCTTTGGATTTGAATGGAAACAGTACAAGCAAGGAACGCGCGATGTGCTTTACTTCCGAGATATCGGCATAGGAGACAAGAGGTGGCGCGCAGAGGACTTTATGAAATGGGTAAAGAGCGATGATCCGAAGACACGTTTCAAGACAATGGGGGCCAAGGAGCTGCAGTTCTATCCCGTCAAGAAACTTCGCGTGAAAGTGGACAAGAAGGCGGTGATCGAAAACCAGGTGGTCCAACCGGGTGATGAAGACAAGATCGTTGACTACATCGATTGGGACTTCCGCTCGAATGCGCTTCCCAAGCGCGATCTGATGCTCATGGACCTGATCGCATACAACGACTGGACGCGCCCCATTTACTTCTCCATCACCGTGGGCGGAAGCAGAAAGGCATATTTCTACCTCGATGAATATTTCCAACTCGAGGGGCTGGCGTATCGATTCGTGCCGATCAAAAACCCAAAAGCCGGGCAGAATGCAGAGTTTGGACGTGTTCAGACCGATGTCATGTACGACAACATGATGAACAAATTCGCCTGGGACAATATGAACGACCCCGGTCTGTATCTGGACGAGACCAACCGACGGCTGAGCTATAATTTCCGGAACATCTTTGGACGTCTCGGATCGGCGCTGGCGATGGAGGGCAAAAAGGAAAAAGCCATTGAAGTGCTCGACCACGGAATGGAACAGGTTCCAGCGGAGGTCTTTGGCTACAATTACTTCGTGCTCCCTGTGATCGAGGCCTACTATAGGGCTGGGGCCACAGAGAAAGCACATGCCATTGTCAGCGACTTTGCCGATGATCTGGATGAGGAACTTGCTTACTTCCAGCAATTCAAGGGGAAGTGGAGAAAATCGATCCAGCCCGATATGCAGGAGTCCATGCAGTATTATCAAATGCTGATGCAGATGGTCAATCAGTACGAGATCGGCCGCTCTGGAGACAAACTCGAGGAGAACGACTTCTATCAGCGGTACCTCAACACGATGGGCCCACTGAATGCCCAGCGCTAGTCTGCGCAGATGGCATGAATGGATGGTTCGCCTCGGACCCATCCGCTATCCGGGAGCGCTTTTCAGTAAGCCACAGGACACGTCCGTGGTCCACCTGACTTTTGATGACGGACCTTGTCCAAAGGCCACTCCATTCGTTCTGGATACGCTGAAGAAGTTCGATGCGAAGGCCACTTTTTTTCTGATCGGAAAGAATGTTCAGCAGCACCCGGACCTGGTGGACCGCATCCGCGCAGAGGGACACCTTATGGGCGGACACAGCATGCATCACGAGAACGGCTGGAACACGCCAACCCCCGAGTATGTCCGTTCCGCCCGGCAAAGCCTTGATCTTTTGGAAGGGGCATACTTCTTCCGCCCGCCCTATGGGCGCCTGAAAAAGAAACAGCACCAACAGCTCGCCGCACAGGGCGTGCAGACCGTCTTTTGGGACGTGCTCTCCTACGATTACGATACGCAGATGAGGCCTAAAGAATGTCTGGAACACACACGAAAAAGGACGAGACCGGGAAGTGTGGTGGTCTTTCACGACAGCCAAAAGGCACTCCCCCGATTGCAAGGCATCCTGCCCGAATTGCTCGCTCATTGGCGGGACAAGGGTTGGTCATTCCGAACCTTATAGATTCATATCTTTAGGTCAGTCAGCAGGATTGAGTAGTCCTTCCAGGCAGTGGTGTATCATTTGTTTTTCTATCATGAGTGAAAGGGAAATAGGACTGTCCAAGTGGATCTTCGAAAAGATCAAGCAAAAACTGAGCGATCCGAGAAAGATCGGTTACGCAGTGAGCAATTCGCTGGGGATCAGCAGCAGCAATGCCTACAAACGCATTCGCGGCGATTCCAAATTAACGGCCGACGAACTGTTCCTGCTGCTCACGGAGTTTGACATCGATATACAGGAATTCGAGGGCATCAGCCAACTCACCTCCCATCTGAGTGCGATACGACCTTCCTTTATTCGTGATGTTCCTTCGCTCACCCAGTATTTGGAAGAAACTCGGGGCATGCTTTCGGCAATGACCAACATTGGGCACACCTTGTACTATTCGGCCAGAGACATGCCTCTTTTCCACTATTTCTTTTCGGATAATCTGGCGCGTTTCAAGCATCTCATTTGGTTGCGCAGCACGAATTACAGCCAAAGCAGAAACCTCCGGATGGAAGACATCAGTCTGGGCATCCTTTGGAACTCCCGTGAGCTCTTCGACCTCTATGGGCGGATGACCACTTTGGAACTCTGGTCCGAACGCACCATCTCCAACATGTTGGTGCAGATCAATTTCGTG
>RFXV01000070.1 GCA_009921445.1 Flavobacteriia bacterium | reverse complement strand
TCATGCGGCAAAGATAACCGAACTACAGAGGGCGCACCTTGATCAGCGGGCTGACGCGGTACATGCGCCTATTTTCAATGTCTTCACAGAGAATACGGCTCCTCAAGCGTATTCCCTTGCGAAACTTTCGCCCTTTCTCTGTCTCAAAGACGACCTGATCATCCAGTTCCTTGAGAAGCATCCAGCCCGCTATCGGAGGTGGATCGAAAGCCATCAGGGCCTCGGACAGGGCCGCATCTGAAGTACTCGAAGCCCTCGGATTTTGCATGTGCTTCCTTAAAACACTGAGCAGAGGTTCGGGGAAGATCTCGGGCACAAGGAATGGTTGCATGACCTCCTTGAAGTGCTTCTTCCATTCCAGGCCATGGGGACGATCCGCCCCTTTGGGATCTGAAAGCCGATGACGAAAATGTGCGAATTCGTGCAGGGAGGTTATCAAAAAGGCCATCTTGTTCAGACTTCCATTGACCGTGATCCGGTGTCGCTTCTCGCGCCCGACTGGCGGCCGGTAATCCCCGAGCTTACTGCTCCGCTCTTTGGAAACGATGAACCGAAGCGGCTGCTGGTCCAATAATTCCGCAAGCGACTGAACAGCAGCTTCCGGCACATGGGGATTCAAAGGATGGGCCTTGTTCATCAAAAAGAAGGACAATCGCAGCCGTGTCCGGATCCACAGGAGACCATGAAGCACATGATGGCGATCAATAGAAAGAGTCGAATCATTGCCCCAAGATAAAAAGGCAAATCGGGGTATTTTCGCAAGGAATGAGACGGATCCTGCATCACTTTGGCGCGTATTGTCTTTTGATGAAGCGCGCCTTCCAAAAGCCCGGTCGCTCCCGCGAATACGGAAAGGCGCTTGCCCGTGAGATCGACTACCTCGGCTTGGATTCTGTATCTATTGTTGGTATCATTTCGCTCTTTGTCGGGGCGGTGGTCACCATTCAAACAGCCTTGAATCTGGACGATCCGTTCATTCCGGATTACTACATCGCCATTGCTACCCGGGAATCGATCATCCTTGAATTCTCACCGACCATGGTGAGTCTCATTCTTGCAGGTAAAGTGGGATCGAATATTGCCTCGACCCTCGGAACGATGCGCGTATCCGAACAGATCGATGCATTGGAGGTCATGGGCGTGAACAGCGCCTCCTATTTGGTGATGCCGAAAGTTCTGGCGAGCATGCTCTTCAATCCCATCCTGATCATGCTGAGTATGGGCCTCGGGCTATTGGGCGGCTACATTGCGGGCAACCTGACAGGTGTGATCTCCACACCCGATTACCTTCTCGGCATTCAACTCGGATTCAAACCATTCTACATCACATATGCCATGACCAAAACGGTGGTCTTTGCCTTTCTGATCACCTCCATCTCTGCCTACTACGGATATACCGTCAAAGGGGGAGCTGTTGAAGTGGGAACCTCAAGTACCCGTGCAGTGGTGAGCAGCAGTGTGGCCGTGATCGTAGCGAATTACTTTCTCACTCAGATCTTACTGGGCACCTGATGATCGAAGTGCAGAACATCCAAAAATCCTTTGGAGTACACGAAGTGCTCAAGGGCATCGATGCGCAATTCGAACAGGGAAAGACCAACCTGATCATTGGTCAGTCTGGTTCTGGGAAGACGGTCTTCCTCAAATGCCTGGTCGGTCTGCATGAGCCCGACAATGGTGCCATCCTTTTCAATGACCGGGACACCGCCCGGATGGACCAAAAAGAACGGCAACTGCTTCGGCAGGAGATCGGGATGGTCTTCCAGGGGAGCGCCTTGTTCGACAGCCTGACCGTTGAGGAGAATGTCATGTTCCCCTTGAATATGTTCACGCGTATGAGTTTTGGGGAGAAAAAAGATCGGGTGGATTTCTGCTTGAACCGCGTCAAGCTGGAAGGCGCCAACAAAAAATATCCGGCAGAGATCTCAGGTGGAATGATGAAACGCGTAGCCATTGCCCGTTCCATTGCCATGAACCCCAAATACCTCTTCTGCGACGAGCCCAATTCGGGTCTCGATCCACAGACGGCTGTGGTCATTGACAATCTGGTGCGCGAGATCACCCAGGAATATGGCATCACCACAGTGATCAATACCCACGATATGAATTCCGTAATGGAGATCGGAGACCACATCATCTTTCTAAAAAATGGCATCAAGGCTTGGGAAGGCGACCGGCACGAGATCATTCGATCCGACCAGCCAGACATCACAGAATTTGTCTTCACCTCCGAACTCTTCAAGAGCATTCGAAAGGCACAGGGCGGTGCTTTGGGCGGATAGCCCCTTTTATGCATGTGGCCAATCGATCAGTCCTTCTCTCGGAACAATTTTTTTGGTGACTGGCGAACATCAAAAACATCTGAAATTCGAATGACCTTGGATTGCTCGTCTACCGAGTAGATGATCTTATAATTTCCTTGAACAAGGTATCGGTAGGTCGTACCCAAATGGATAAGAGTGATCTCTCTTGGCCCAAGTTCCGGGTGCTCAATGAGTTTCTCACTTGTACTCAACAGCTCCAAAACGATGGACCGTGCGATGTGATCATCTGCCTTTTCAGTAAAGAACTGAAAGATCTGCTCCAATTGTCCGACGGCAAAGTCAGACCATATCACCCGATACATCACTGACCATAGCGGGCTCGAAGTTCTTCTACTGTTTTTACTTTACCCGCCTCAAAGTCCGCCTCCGACTGCCGGATCCTCATTTCCATCTCAGCAGGATCAGCAGGTCCGGATCCATTTAGCTCACGCTCCATCAAATTCTCAAATTTTTGCAGCACCCGATCACTCTTGATCTTTAAAAATTCCTGTATGAAAAGATCTTTTCTTGATTTTATATCCATCCTATTTAGAATTTGATGCGCAAAGTAATTTAATGAATAAACGGTTTGGGGTTCAGACCATCTCCATACCGTATAAAAAAAGCCCCGCAAACGCGGGGCTTCTCATTTCGATCGTTGGATCGGATCACTCCACGCTTACTCGGTAAGCTCCGCGGGCCTGCTCATTGGTGACCTGAATGATGTACATGCCCTTGGGCAGTGCACTCATGTCCACTTTTGCAGGAACGCCTTGGGCGATCAACTGATTGTCGGTAAGAACAACCCGGCCACCCATATCACTTACTGTGATGTCATAGGTTCCGAAATCCTTGTCTAACTCGATACGAACAACATCAGTGGTTGGATTCGGGTATACACTGGCTTCGAGCTTTTCTTCGCCAACACCTACTCCGAAGGATGTAGTGGCCATGTGGATCCATGGACTGTTGAACGAACGGCTCCCGGAATATCCGCTGTACCACTGAGCACCAACAACGAACATAAGGCTCGCACCACCGGGCTGATCCCACTGCGCATCGTTCGCGATGCGGATCAGATTGGCACCTGCATTGGAATACATGGTCACCACTACATAGTACGCACCCATGCTCTGCATCAAGTCGAGCGGCACGCCATTGGTGGTCATATCGAAAGTGATGATGCCTCCACTGGCGTTGTTCACAGTCTGCTGGGCAGTTGCGATCAGACCATTGGGGTCAAATCCAGAAGTGGCACCTGTGAAAGCAGAAGAATCATAGATGGCTACTTCCATGAAACCACCTGGAACGGTCAGCGTGCTGAGACCGACCTTGACATTCCAAAGTTGTGCGTCAGCGGTCAGGTCGATGCGGGAAGTCATGGCCGCACCATCGTCTCCAAGCTGAGGCGTTCCCAAACTGTTGCTGAACACACCACCGTCCAGAGACATCACAGAGTCTGAAACAATGAATTGGAAAGTGTCGGATTTCAATGCCAGCGCCTGGCCACCTGCCATTGTCGAATCGGCAGTGAGGTTGTACATGAAATAGTGCGTACCGTTAGCAGAAGGCTGCCATGGAGCTGCATTGGTATTCAGATCGTTGTAGGTCAGCGTATCGGATCCCATGCCACCGCCCCAAGCCGAAGAAGCCACTGGGCCATTTACCGTATTCACCGTTCCGCTTGGATCGATGATCTCCATACTTAGCTGAGCGTTGTACAATGGAGCGGAGCCAGAGCTGATCGCGTTGCAATCGAATGCGAGGTCACGGTTCTGGTCCAAGGTGAACGTTCCCAGCTTGGAAGAACCTGCAGCTGGCCCAACGAGGAAGTCAAATGCAGGAGCACCTCCCCACGCGCCAAAGTCAGCGCGGAACTTGGGTACGGACTGGAGTGTAATGTCATCCAACATCCAGAAATAGTAGTCACCGTCCCAGCGGAAACGCATCTGAACCTGAGATTGCCCAGCAACCCAGTTGGATACATCGCGTGCCTCGACGTCGTTGTCAGGAGTAGCAGAATTCACAGAGATGTCCCCGTTGTAGGTGATGCTGTATGGGAAGGTATTACCACCGTCGATCGAGAAGTCGACATAGGTTGCTGGAACTGCCTGGCTTCCACCTGGACCAGCAAAACGACGATAGTATTGGGTAAAGCTAAAGTCCACAGAAGTTTCACCCGAAAGGTCAATGGTCTCTGTGATCAGATAGGCCATGTGCGGCGCAGGGGCCACTCCGCCACCGAAGTTTCCTGGGATACCGTTGTTGTCGAGCCAGTCCGAATCAATGATCACAAAACCATTGGTTCGCGTGGCTGATTGGATGGGCACTCTTCCTCCGGCATAGGCTCCTCTTGAACCTGTATCTGCAGAAAAAGTAGCTCCAGAGCCGGTGCCTCTGTATTCCCAAAGACCGGCACCTCCTGTGCCTGCATTTACGTTCTGCCAGGTAGATGGTATGCCATTGGCAAAATCTTCCGACCAGATGACGGACTCAGTGCCCGTAGTCGTGAGGACGCTCGCACCTTCTGTACGGTCGTCGGATGTCATTATGGTTCTGGAAGCCTCAACGGTGCGGATGTCGTGTCCGTTGATCTTTTGAGCCGAAGCTGTCAGACAAAAGGCTGCAGAAGCCAACACAAGTGTAGTCTTCCTCATGTGATTGTTTTTAGGGTTTTGCCAAATTTACTCAAATGAAACCAAAAATGTGGCGTGAAATAAGCTAAATGCTCGAGCGACAATGAAACAGACATAATCCATCTCGGAAGAAGCCGAGGAGCGATCAGAAAAAAAGTAATCAAGGATTTCCACGAAATGCTTCCACCTGCTCGACGGAAGCCGACGTTTTCCACCCTGCTCTAACGAACCATAAGCAGGTCATAAAGAGGATCTTCAGGTCGATTTTCAATCCCCGGTTCTCAACGTACCAAACATCCTTTTCAAATCGCACTGTCCAGGCCAATCCAGCCGCGCCATGGATCTGTGCCCATCCCGTGATCCCCGGCCGCACCTCGTGCCGTTTCATTTGATCCACGCTGTACAGGGGCAAATACTCCATGAGCAATGGGCGCGGCCCGACCAGGCTCATATCGCCTTTGAGCACATTCAAGAATTGCGGCAGTTCATCCAGTTTCGAGCGTCTCAATAACGCACCGATCCGGGTCACCCGCTGCTCATCCGTTTCTGCTGACCCATCTGCTTCTGAATGGGACCTCATTGACTTGAGCTTGTATAGCCGGAAGGGCTTCCCATACAATCCGGGACGTTCCTGCACGAAAACTGCAGACTCTTTGTATACGGCGATCAGCAGAATGGAAAGTATCAAAAGGATGGGGCTAAAGAATGTCAGCACCAGAATGGACGCGACTATATCGGCCAACCTTTTGAAAAGTGGGTACATGAACCGTGTGCTGCTTTTATTCGATGATCATCTTGTGATCCTCCAAAAGAATAAAAACAGATCGACTCCTTATTCAGCAAATGCTTCGATCGGAGCGCAGGTACACATCAGGTTCCGGTCCCCATGGGCTTCATCGACCCTGCGGACCGAAGGCCAGAACTTATTCTCGCTGATGCCGCTCATCGGGAATGCAGCCTTCTCCCTGCTGTAGGGATGCATCCATTCTTCTGCAGTGAGCATGGCCAAAGTATGTGGTGCATTGTGCAGTGGATCGTCCTTATCGTTCCATTTTCCCAGGGCGAGTTCATCGATCTCCTCTTTGATAGAGACCATAGCGCGTGCAAAGCGGTCCAGCTCTTCCTTGGTTTCGCTTTCTGTGGGTTCGATCATGATGGTCCCGGGCACGGGAAAACTCACAGTAGGCGCATGGTATCCGTAATCCATCAGGCGCTTGGCAATGTCCGAAACCTCCACGCCGATCTTCTTGAAAGGACGGCAGTCCAATATCATTTCATGCGCCACTCTCCCCTTGTCTCCGCGGTACAGCACATCGAAATGATCGCGCAAGCTGGCCTCCAAATAGCTCGCATTGAGCAGGGCGATCTCCGTAGAGCGCTTCAGACCTCCGGCTCCAAGCATGCGGATGTAGGCATAGCTGATGATCAAGATCAGGCCGCTGCCCCAGGGAGCCGCGGAAACGCCTGTAATACCTTGGTTCCCACCGGTCGGGATGGCTACGTTGCCCGGCAAGAAAGGGGTGAGGTGTTTGGCCACGCAGATCGGACCAACTCCGGGCCCTCCACCACCGTGCGGGATAGCAAATGTTTTGTGCAGATTCAAATGGCATACATCGGCGCCAATAGCCCCCGGACTTGTAAGCCCGACCTGTGCATTCATGTTGGCTCCGTCCATATAGACCTGCCCACCATGCGCATGGATCAGCGCAGTGACTTCCTTGATGTGCGCTTCAAAAACACCATGTGTGGACGGATAGGTGACCATGAGCGCAGACAGGTTTTCGCTGTGCTCCTCCGCCTTGGCCTGAAGGTCGGCCATGTCAATGTTTCCTGCTTCATCACAGCGCACCACAACCACTTTCATCCCTGCCATGACCCCGGATGCCGGATTCGTACCGTGGGCAGAAGAGGGAATAAGGACGATGTTCCGGTTGGATTCTCCTCTGCTGTGGTGATATGCCCGTATGACCATTAGACCTGAATACTCGCCCTGTGCACCCGAATTCGGCTGCAAGGAGACGCCTTCAAAGCCAGTGATGGTGGCCAGATGGGACTCGAGTTCAGCAATGATCTTTTGATATCCCATGGCCTGCTCGGTGGGAACGAAGGGATGCACATTGGCCAGCTTGGGCCAAGTGAGCGGGATCATCTCCACCGCCGCATTCAGTTTCATTGTGCAACTGCCCAGCGGGATCATGCTGTGATTGAGAGAAAGGTCTTTGCGTTCCAATCGCTTGATGTAGCGCATCAGCTCCGTCTCGGAATGGTAGCGGTTGAAAACCGCTTGTTGCATGAACGACCCCTCACGTGCAAAAGGACCCAATGTATCTTCCTCAGGTTCTTCCAACTTCCCGATTCGGTCGCCCGTGCATCGCGCCACCAACTCGAGTATGTCCTTGACGTCGGAAAGGCTGGTGGTTTCGTCCAGAGCAATGCCCACGTCTCCGTTGCTGTGGTAACGGAAATTCATCCGTGCCTTTTCTGCCTCCGTTCTCAGTTGCTGTTGTTGCCCACGGTCCAGATCGAGGCAAAGCGTATCGAAAAAATGTCCGTTTTTCTGGTTGATCCCTAAACGTCCGAGTCCATCCGCCAATCGAACGGCCAGACGATGAATGCGGTGGGCAATGGTCTTCAGCCCTTGAGGTCCATGATAGACCCCATACATCCCAGCCATGACGGCCAGCAGTACCTGTGCAGTGCAAATGTTCGAAGTGGCACGATCCCTTTTGATATGCTGTTCCCGGGTCTGAAGGGCCATACGAAGAGCGGGTTGACCGTCCGTATCTATGGTTCTGCCGATGATCCTTCCAGGCAGTAATCTTTTGTACGATTCCCGTGTGGCGAAATAGGCCGCATGCGGACCTCCATATCCCAGGGGAATACCCAGGCGCTGCGTTGTACCCAGAACACAATCGGCGCCCATTTCACCTGGAGGCTGGAGCAGGACAAGGGAAAGGATATCGCAGCTGACGGCAGCTTGGATGTTGTGCATCTTCGCCTTTTCCAACAAGAGCCTTGGGTCACGTATCTTACCGTAGGTGTCCGGGTATTGGATCAAACAGCCAAAGAAACTCCTGTCCAGATGGATCTCTTCCGGGTCACCGATCACCAATTCCACTCCGATCGGCTCAGTGCGTGTCTTCAAAACCTCCAGGGTCTGCGGATGCGTGAAGCGGGAAGCAAAAAAACGCGTGGCCTTTTTCTGCTCCCCCTTGCGGGCAGAATGGAACATGCTCATCGCCTCTGCAGCTGCCGTGGCCTCATCCAGCAGTGAGGCGTTGGCGATCTCCATACCCGTGAGCTCAGTGATCATCGTCTGATAATTCAGCAAGGCCTCCATGCGTCCTTGAGCGATCTCCGCTTGATAAGGCGTGTAGGCGGTGTACCAGCCGGGATTTTCTAAAATATTTCGCTGAATGGGACCGGGCAGAATGGTGCCGTGATAGCCCTGACCGATGTAGGTACGGAACATCTCGTTTTGGTCGGCCAAGTCCTGAATGTGCCGAAGAAATTCAAATTCCGAAATAGCTTCAGGAAGATCCGACATTTCCTCCGTCCGGATGCCCGCAGGAACGGTTTCTTCAACCAACTGTTCCATTGTTGAAACACCCACTGCCTCAAGCATTTCAGACACCTCATGCTCCCTTGGACCGATGTGTCGATACGCAAACGATTGATCATTCATGGACTGGCTCATTCAGGCAAAATTAAGGCAGCAAAAACTGCATTCAGAATATCAAAACCAATAAATTTCATCAATGGTTCGCGTCAGCGATGCAGATGGATGGAACCCTGCTCAAAATGCGTCCCTCCATCCTCCAATTCGAGTTCTATCGCGAAATAATATACCCCCTCAGGTACAGGCGTACCATTAAAGGTCCCATCCCACGAATGGGTGATGCTGCCCGATCTGAAGATCTGCTCGCCCCACCTGTTGAACACCCGGAACACATAGGATCGAATGCCCGACCCTTGTATGACGAACAGGTCGTTGATCCGATCGCCGTTGGGCGTGAATGCGGTCGGCACAAAAAGGCTGTATTCCTGTCGGATCTCGATCGTCTGCCAGGTACTGTCGGAGCAGCCCAGTACATCCGTGGTCCGCAATTGAATGATATAGGTGCCCGCACGGCTGTAGGTGTGCTTGGGTTGACTGACCGTCGAACTATTTCCATCCCCCAGATCCCAAAAGAACTGTACACCATTCCTGCTGTAATTGCTGATCTGAATGCTCAAAGGCGAGGCAGGGTCTTCCAGGGCAGCGAAGGAGGCCAGAACTGGATCAGGAATGTGGACGACCGCTGTATCGCGTGCGA
>RFXV01000069.1 GCA_009921445.1 Flavobacteriia bacterium | reverse complement strand
ATGTACGAAGTGGCGTTTTTGTAGTTGGCGATGAATAGAGGATACATGCGCTCCGAAGGTGCTTTCTTGAGTTCCTCAGCCATATCGACACCAAAAGCCGACAAGCCTTCGATCTTCTGATCGCCCTGGATCACCATCTCCTTCGAAATGTTCTCTTCGTAGGCCTGAGCTGCATCTGCACGCTCTACTTGCAGTCCGATGGAAGCCAGAATATTCTGCTTCTTTTCCTGGGCTACATTCTCTTCCTGTCGCTCCTGAAGGCTCGTGGCAGTGAAGGAAAGCAAGGCGGCAACTACGATCACCAGGACCGCAGCAAAGCCAAAGGTGTAACCGTTGCTGTTGACATCCATTTTCATGCGTTGGCGAGTTTAAGTCTTTTGGCCCTTCTCTTGATGTTCGCTTCCACCACATAATGGTCGATCAGCGGGGCGAATACATTCATCAACAGGATCGCGAGCATCATTCCTTCAGGATAGGCAGGGTTGAACACCCGTATCATGATGCCAAAGAATCCGATGAAGAATCCGTACCAGATCTTTCCTTTTTCGGTCTGAGCCCCCGATACTGGATCTGTGGCCATGAATACCGTAGCAAATGCCCAACTGCCGATGATCAGGTGCTGCCAATAAGGAACCGCCATGAAAGCCTGTTGCTCTGGGGAGATGGCATACTCTGCGAATGCGTTGAATATCAAGCCCATTGTGAGGGCGCCAACGGCCGAAAAGAACATGATGCGCCAGCTGGCCACACCGGTGATCAGCAGGATCATGGCGCCAAGCAAAATGGCGATCTTACTTGTTTCACCAATGGATCCGGGAATGGTTCCGATGATCATCTCCGCAATGCCCCAGTCCGCATAGGCCGTTCCGGCCTGCCCCGTGGTGGCCAGATTGCCCAATATGGTGGCACCCGAATAGCCATCGACCACAGCTTCACCGCCTGTATTGACCCAGACCTTGTCCCCAGACATCCATGAAGGATAAGCGAAGAAGGCAAATGCACGGGCAGTCAGTGCGGGATTCAGGATATTCATTCCCGTACCGCCGAATACCTCTTTACCGATCACCACGGCAAAGACCGTAGAGACCGCCACCATCCAAAGGGGAATATCTACCGGCATGACCAAGGGGATGAGCATACCGCTGACCAAGTAGCCTTCGTTGATGCTGTGCTTATTGATGATGGCAAAAATGAATTCAATGCCCAGCCCGACCGCGTAGGAAACAACGACCATCGGGAGCACCTTCCACGCACCGAAGAGCATAAGGTCGAGAAACGCCATTTGGTCGGCAACACCCAGCGCCTTGTAATGCTGCAATCCGACATTCCACATGCCAAAAAGCAGGGCGGGCGTCATGGCCATGATCACGGTGACCATCGTCCTTTTCAGATCCACGCCGTCGCGAATGTGCGCTCCGCTCTGGGCGGAATGCCCGGGAACGAATGCAAAAGTTTCAAAGGCATCGTATACCGGGAAGAACTTTTCCCACTTGCCGCCTTCGGTGAAACTGGGTTTCACCTTTTCAAACAGATTGTGAATGGCCTTCATTGATGATGCTGTTTTAGCTCAATTCTTTTCTCACCATGTCGAGTCCCTTTCGGACCATGCTTTGCACCGGAAGTTTGGAGGTACATACGACCTCGCACAGGGCAAAATCCTCTTCTGCCACCTCGTAAATGCCCAATTGCTCCATCTTTTCGATATCCTCAACGAGGATGGACTTCAAAAGTTGAACGGGATAGATATCAAAAGGGAAAACCTTTTCGTATTCACCAGTGACCACGAAGGCCCGCTCCTCGCCGTGCATGTTCGTGTCCAACGCATACTCCTTTCGGGGCATGAGCCAGGAAGGCAGAGTGCGGCTGTTGCTGAACTTTGTAGGATCTGGAATGAGCCAACCGAAGAATTCAGGTTCCTCCCCTTCTGGTATCACTGTGATCTCGGAGTGGTAGAAGCCGAGGTATCCGTCCATGCCGGCCTTGTTGCCGGTCAGTACGGTTCCACTGATCACCCGATGATCGCCGTTGAGCTCCTGTCCGTCGGTAAAGGATTTGACCGGTGTGCCGGGAAGCGCCTTGAAATACTTTCGCTGCTGCAGGGAATGGCCCGCCAAAGCCACCACCTTTGAAAAGTCTGCTTTCCCGGTGCGCATAAGTCGACCGATGGCGACCACATCCTGCGGATAGGCATACCAAACAACCTCTCCTTTATTGATGGGCTCTACATGGTGGATCTGCACACCAACATTGCCTGCGGGGTGCGGACCTTTAAAGCGATTCAGCTGAATTCCTTCTGCCTTTTCAAATAGGCTGTTCACCGGCACACTGCCGTCCACATTCAAATGCACCTTTCCGGAAGTCAGCATTTTCATCGCCTTTAAGCCTTCCTGAAAATCCTCTTCGCTGCCACTGACCACAAAGTCTACGTCAGCTGCAAGGGGTTCGGTGTTGAAACAGGATATGTGGATGCTCTTGGGGGCATCCGACGGGTTGGCGATCACCGCATAGGGGCGCTGACGAATAAAAGGCCACATTCCGCTCTCCAGTAAGAGTGCGATCAGGGCTTCTCTGTCGCTTCCGTCCGGGCGCTTGAATTCGGCGAACTTCTGCTCCTTGTCCGGGAGAATGTGAATGGCCAGTAACTTTCTTTTGGCGCCGCGGACAATGGCTGCGATCTCTCCGCTGACCGGACTGCTGAAACGAACCCGCTCATCGTCCTTGGAATAGAACAGAGGGGCTCCAGCGAGCACGTGTTCGCCTTCTTTGACGAGCAGCTTTGGTGTGATCCCAGTGAAATCTGTGGGTTGTACGGCGTATACACCTGGAACAGGCGCTTGGCTGAGGACTTTTTCCGCGGAACCTTTCAGTCGAATGTCGAGTCCGCGTTTGATCCTAATGTCTTTGGACATTGGGTACTTTTTTTCCGCCCCAAAATTAGACATTTGTAGCGTTGAAAAAGAAGAATAGAACAGCTTTTATTGGCCTCGATGCCATGGGTTATGAACAAC
Source organism: Flavobacteriia bacterium (assembly GCA_009921445.1). Classification (GTDB taxonomy): domain Bacteria; phylum Bacteroidota; class Bacteroidia; order Flavobacteriales; family Schleiferiaceae; genus RFXV01. The sequence continues at coordinate 6,292 of RFXV01000069.1, read as the reverse complement.
CTTTCGGGTTGACCAGACCCTTCTTGATATGGACCCTCTGTATTTCAGTGATTTGCAATGCTCAGGACGCCTATGTTGAGGAATGGGGAACGCCACTCAGCTATGAGGACAGATCTTATTATCCGAGCATCCGCACCGTACTTTTCCATCCCCTCAATGAGCCTTTGGCCTTTCCAGCGATCGCGCTGGGCAGCAGCGAGCAACTTTTGCTTCGATTTGATGATCTCATGGCGCAGGGCAATAGCTTCAGTTATACCCTGATCCTCTGCAATTCGGACTGGACGCCTTCCACGCTCAAAAAGAGCGAATACATTTCGGGTTATCAGGACCATCGAATCTCCTACGTGGATTTCTCCTTCAACACCTTCGTACCCTACAGCCACTACCAACTTCTTCTGCCCAATTCAGAAATGACCTTCAATAAAAGTGGCAACTACCTCTTGGTCGTCTACGAAGAAGACCAGGAGTATCCCGTTCTGACAAGGCGCTTCGTGGTCTACGAGGAAAAGGTGCAGATCGGTGGTGAAGTGCGCAGGCCCAGCCGCGTGGAACACCGCGAGACCCATCAGGAAGTCGACTTTGTGGTCAACCACGGTGAATACGACATTCCGGATCCGTTCAACACCCTGCACACCGTACTCCTTCAAAACCAATGCTGGAATACCTCCATCCGTGAACTCAAACCACGTTTCGTGCAAGCTGGGCGGCTCAACTACGACTACGACCGAGAAAATCTTTTTCCCGGAGGCAACGAATGGAGGAATTTCGATACCAAAGACGAGCGCAATCTTTCGCTGAATGTGCGACGGATCGAATTGGATACCAACTTCACCTATTTCATACAAACCCAATACCCGCGAAGCATCGAGCGTTACAGCACCGAATTCGATATCAATGGGCAACGGGTGATCCGAAGCTCGGGAAGCAGCGCCCCGAATACAGAGGCGGATTATGCCTGGGTGGATATCGAATTGAAAATGAATGATGCGCCGGCAGATCGGACCTACTATGTGGTTGGCGCATTCAACGATTGGCGCTTTACATCGGAAAATCGCATGTCATTTGACTATACGCGCGGCAGTTTCCGCAGCAAACTCCTGCTGAAACAAGGCTATTACACAGAAAACACCTACCAGCTCATCATTTATCACAGGGGGATCGGCATCCGCTACGATCGCGTCATCGGTTTCAAGGAATTCAGTTCGGAAGACGTCTATTGAGGATGGACAATAACGACTACTCCCCTACGGCTCAGCATCTGCGCCTTGTTGAGAAAATAAGGAGCTTCCACCAGCGCTGCCCAAACATGTTTTTCGCTTGATCTCCAAGGACCTACATAAAGCCATAGAATTGCTTCGATCCGGACAGCTGGTGGGCATCCCAACGGAAACGGTTTACGGACTCGCGGCAAATGGCTGCGACCCTAAAGCCGTTGCTGGCATCTTCGACCTGAAAGATCGTCCGCGATTCGACCCAGTGATCCTGCATTTCTCTGAGCCGGAGCGCATGGAATCATTCGTTAAGATGGATTCGGGATTGGCTCGTTCGCTTTTTGAGGCATTCAGCCCGGGCGCCCTGACACTCCTACTGCCCAAGACGGAAAAGGTGCCGGATATCGTCACCGCTGGACTCCCGAAGGTGGCCCTTCGCATACCAGATCATCCGATGACACTGGAACTACTCAGGAATCTGCCTTTTCCCCTGGCTGCGCCCTCTGCCAACCTCTTCGGTCGAACGAGCCCGACCCGGCCCGCACATGTTACCGATCAATTCGGCGAGGATTTGCCCTTCGTATTGGACGGTGGAGCCTGCACTGTAGGCATTGAATCCACCATTCTCGACATCTCTGGCCCAAGGCCCGTGATCCTTCGCCAAGGCGGCATTCCTCAGGAAGACCTCGAGGCCCACTTGGGATATGCACTTGAATCCAGAAGCTCTTCTTCACAGCCCGAAGCACCGGGAATGACCCATTCCCATTACTCTCCAGGCTGTCCTGTGGTCCTGATGGAAGGTCGTGCTTTTCCGGGCGAGGGCTATCGTTCCGGAGATCATGTCATCCGCTTCAAAACCCTATTGGAAGATGTGCCAAAAGAGGCGCAGATCGTTCTGAGTACCGGTGGAGATGTCCGTGAGGCTGCGAGTCAACTGTTCAAAGCCCTGCATGATGCCAGCCGCACCAATCCCCGTGTCATTTGGGCGGAATGCGCCCCAAATACAGGCGTCGGACGCGCGATCAACGATCGGCTCCGCCGGGCTGCACGAGCACGGGGTTAGGGATTCACTGGCTTTTTCCGGAGCTCGAAATTCTTTCCCAGATAAACCTTTCGAACCTGCTCGTCCGAGGCCAGATCTTCAGCCGTTCCGGATTTCAATATGGATCCCTCGAACATGAGATAGGTCCTGTCGGTGATGGCCAGAGTCTCCTGAACATTGTGGTCGGTGATCAAAATACCGATGTTTTTCTTTTTCAGGCCTTCAACAATGCCTTGGATGTCCTCAACAGCAATGGGATCCACTCCGGCAAATGGCTCATCGAGCAAAATGAAACTCGGATCCACCGCGAGTGCCCGAGCGATCTCGGTCCGCCTTCGCTCTCCGCCGCTGAGCAGGTCGCCTCTGTTCGTTCTAATGTGCTGAAGGCCGAATTCATCTAAAAGCGATTCCAGCTTGGCCTCCTGCTCAGAACGGACTTTACCCGTCATCTGAAGGACGCCAAGAATGTTCTCTTCGACCGATAACTTTCGAAATACGGATGCTTCCTGCGCGAGATAACCAATGCCTTTCTGGGCCCTTTTGTACATCGGATCCGAAGTGATGTCCTCCTGGTCCAGCAATACGCGACCTTCATTTGGTTTGATCAGGCCCACCGTCATGTAGAAAGAAGTTGTCTTGCCCGCTCCATTCGGACCCAGCAGACCGACGATCTCCCCTTGTTTGACCTGAAAAGACACACCTTTGACCACCGCACGACCGCGGTATTTCTTGACAAGTTGCTCCACTTTTAGTGTTCTCATCCGCTCACCGGTTTTTGTTTGGCCTGCTGCCTCCTGCTGATTCCGATCGATCCCTCATACAACAGAAGTACAGGCAAGGCGACCAGCACCTGACTGAAGATATCAGGTGGAGTGATGACCGCAGACAACAACAGGACACCTACGATGGAATGTCTGCGGTATTTTTTCATGGCCTCCGGGGTGAGAATACCCGCCCGGGAAAGGAAGTACACCAAAACAGGGAGCTCAAACAATATCCCGCTGGCCAGAGTGACCGAACTCACCGTGCGCATGAAAGAAACGAGATCGATGCGGTTGATCACTTCTTCACTGACGGAATAACTGCCCAGAAATTGAACAGATAACGGTGAGATGAGCCAATATCCAAAGGCGATCCCCAGGAAGAAAAGCAGCGAACTGCCCATCAGAACACCGCGGCTCGCCCGACGTTCCTTTGGCGTCAGTCCGGGCGCGATGAACCGCCAGATCTCCCAAAGCGCATACGGAAAGGAGAGTACGATCCCACCGAGGATGCTGACCCACAGATGGGTCGTGAATTGACCGGCCATCTTTGTATTGAGCAATTCGAACGGCTGCTCACTGAAGCAGAACAGACCGTTCTCCATAATGGAGGAAGAAAGGGTACAAAACCAGCGATAGGTTATAAAATCAGGGGCTCTGGGCGCAAGCAACACACCATCTATAAAGACCGATTTCAAGGCAAATACACTTCCACCTGTGATGAGTATGGCCAATGCAATTCGGATCAGGTGCCACCTGAGCTCCTCCAAATGCTCCAAAAAACTCATCGACCGCTCCTTCGTCATAGCTCTGTGCAAATTTCGAAATTATCCGAGAGCAATTCCCTCCCTCTGCGACACAATACATTTCATTGTCTTTCATTACATTTAAGTTGTCACTAAGGGCCCTGCGGGGCCGAACCCCTATTCACTGACACCAAACTTCATGACGGCTACCGAGCAACTCCAAAAGTTCTTCGGATTCAATCAGTTCAAAGGGCAACAAGAGGAGGTCGTGGAAAGCGTTCTTCGCGGTGAGGACACCTTCGTGATCATGCCCACAGGTGGCGGTAAATCGCTTTGCTATCAGCTTCCTGCACTCATAATGGACGGAACGGCCGTGGTGGTATCTCCCCTGATCGCATTGATGAAGAATCAGGTGGACAGCCTAAGGGCCTTTTCCACTGAAAAGGGCGTGGCCCATGTCCTGAATTCATCCCTGAGCAAAAAAGACGTGCAACAGGTACAGAGCGATCTGTTGAATGGAATCACGAAACTCTTGTACGTGGCACCAGAATCGCTGAGCAAACAAGAGAACATCGATCTGCTTCAGCGGGTGGGCATCTCCTTCTATGCCATCGACGAGGCCCATTGTATTTCTGAATGGGGTCACGACTTCCGTCCAGAATACAGGAACCTTCGGCAGATCATGCAGCGGATAGAAAAGAAATCCGTCATCGCTTTGACCGCTACGGCAACACCAAAGGTGCAATCCGATATTCAGAAGAACCTGGGCATGGAGAACGCCCGTGTCTTTGTCTCCTCATTCAACCGACACAATCTCTTCTACGAAATCCGATCGAAAAAAGACCCGGAAAAGGAACTGGTTCGCTTTGTGAATCGCTTTCAGGGGCAGAGCGGAATCGTGTATTGCCTCAGCAGAAAGAAGGTAGAAGAAATGGCTGAAACCCTGCAGGTGAACGGCGTCAAGGCCCTGCCCTATCATGCGGGTCTCGATTCGTCCACCCGCGCCCGGCATCAGGACGCATTCCTCATGGAGGAAGTGGATGTGGTGGTGGCCACCATCGCCTTCGGCATGGGCATCGACAAACCCGATGTTCGATTCATTGTCCATTACGATATTCCAAAAAGCCTGGAGAGCTATTACCAGGAGACTGGCCGGGCAGGCAGAGATGGCGCAGGAGGGCATTGTCTGGCCTTTTACAGCCATAAGGACATTGAAAAACTTGAGAAGTTCCTGCACAACAAACCGGTGGCCGAACAAGAGATCGGGAAGCAGCTGATCCAAGAAACTCTTGGGTATGTGGAGTCCAGTTGTTGTCGAAGGGTGTATTTGCTCCATTATTTTGGAGAATCCTTTGATGCTGAGGACTGCCACGGCATGTGCGACAACTGCAAGAACCCAGTTTCCAGCACAGATGCCCAAAAGGATCTGGAGTGGGTGATCCATGCGATTCAGCAGACGAATCAACGCATGAAGACCCAGCACATCACGGCCATCCTTACCGGGCAGACCAATTCCATCATCAAATCCAATAAGGCCGATCAGCTGCCGCTTTTCGGACAAGGAAAAGACCGATCGGAACTGCACTGGACCGGGGTCATTCGTCAGGCCATTCTTCAAGGCTACCTCAAAAAGGATATTGAGAGCTACGGCGTACTGAAGCTCTGCCCTTCTGCCCTCGACTTTCTGGAGCACCCCAAACCGTTCATGATCCGTGAAGACCGCGACTATGGACGAGAGGACGAAAGCGCCAACAAGAACGCTGGCTCCGCTGGTGCACTCGACGAAGTTCTCTTCAAACTGCTGAAGGAGATCCGAAAAAAGATGGCGCACAAACTCGAGATTCCGCCATTTGCCATTTTCCAGGAAAATTCATTGCTCGAAATGGCCCTTCACTATCCGGTCAATGAAGGTGAATTGAAGCAGATATCAGGTGTGGGTGAAGGAAAAGTCAAAAAATTTGGGAAGGAGTTTCTCGAGGTCATCAGCACCCATGTAGAGGCACAGGGAATTGCCAAAGACGACAGCTTTTTCGTGCGGTCCGTGGCCAACAGATCAGCAAATAAGGTGGCTATCATCCAGGCAATGGACCGAAAGGTTCCCCTCGACGAGTTGGCACGCACAAGGAGCATGGAGCGCACGGAATTGATCTCAGAGATCGAGCAGATCGTTCGCTCTGGAACACGCATGAACATCGATCACCATCTGAATGAGATCCTCGATGAGGATCAGATCGAAGAGGTATTCGACTACTTCATGGAAGCCGAATCCGAGAGTCTTGAAGAGGCGCATTCTGCCTTGGACGGAGAATACGATGAGGAAGAGATCCGTTTGGTACTGATCAAGTTCCTCAGCGAAGTCGCCAACTGAATTTTCCTCAATTCAGATCGAAGCGAAAGACCTTTTTCGGTGCTTCAGCAGGTATGCAGGCGATCGATCGTGAATAATCCAACAAGAAGCGCGTGAGCTCAGCCGGAGGTTCGGCGGGTTTGATTTCTGAATGGGGAGTGTCAAGGGTAGAATCTTTGGCCATA
>RFXV01000068.1 GCA_009921445.1 Flavobacteriia bacterium | reverse complement strand
GCCCGCGCTGTCCACCAAATAGATGATGGGCAGATGGTTCTCAAGGGCGATCTCCTGTGCCCGCAGGTTCTTTTTTCCGGTCATGGGAAACCAGGCGCCGGCTTTGACCGTGGCATCGTTGGCCACGACGATACACTGTCTGCCTTCGATCCAGCCGATCACGATCACCACACCTGCAGCCGGACAGCCTCCGTGTTCGCTGTACATGCCCTCTGCGGCAAAGGCTCCGATCTCAAATGAGGGTTTGTCCTTGTCGAGCAGCGCAGCAATGCGTTCGCGAGCAGTCAACTTTCCCTGCGCGTGCTGTTTGTCGATCTTTTTACTGCCGCCACCGAGCTTAATCTTATCCAGTCTGATCTTGACGTCCGTGAGCAGGAGTTTGAGCGCATCCTCATTCTTGTTGAACTCCAATTCTTTTTTCATGGTTGGCAGTTTTTGATGATCCAGCTGTCTGCAAGTGTCCAGATGTCCTTGCCTTGATGTACGCTGATCAAAAGGCTCAGACGGGCATCATCTTGGTTCTTGACGGCCCATAGGGCGTCGGAAAGATCGTCGCCGTTCAGATCGCCGAACCAGATGAGCTCAGGAGGAGCACAGGCCTCTTTTGCTTCAAGCAGGGGGGCAATATCCTGAGTTCTCTGATCCATCGTACCGCTTGTGCGGATATGGATCTGATAGTCCACCAGGGACGGGCATTTGTCTTCTGCTCCCGGCATCACACCCCCAAATGCTTGCATGTGAAGATTCTTTGGGTCCTCGGCTACAGAGCGGGCGAATACGGTCGTCTCCTTCCCGGGGTACATCGTTATGGGAAGTTCATTCTGCCAGACAGATGGGAGATAGAGCAGATCGCCTCTATCCAGCTGTTGGTCCGTACCGATCAGGAACAGGGATTTCTCTTCGCGGTCAGTGCGCACATCGAATTCCATGAGGCCGTCTGCATTCGTGCTCAGGAGTACAAGCTCCAGTCGGATCCGCTCAAGCGTAAAAGCCGTTTTTCCTTGCTCAGGTGGGTAAATGCCATACCAATGGAGCGAAGGGTCGAGCTGGTCGTAGTCCCCGCAGTAGTTGTAGGTCTCCATGGCCAATGTGAACGAAATAGGGACCGGTGGCTGAAGGGTATCAGAGGACGATGACGCCCTTTTGGTATCCTTTAGACTGTCCGGTATGGATCGGTTCAATGGCTTGAGGTACCCATCGTACATGAACCCCTCGTATTGCTTGTAGCGAACAAATCGCCAGAAACCACGCGTGTCGGACACTTGCAAAGCGCCGAAGGTCTTGGTGCAAGCCAAGACCATGCTGTCCACCGGGACCGTGACCAGATGCCTAGAGGAAGTACTTGGTCCCGTTCTCAGTTTGAGGCCAGATGGTGCCTGCACAGAAAACAAGAGATCGGCTTCACATGCTTCGCGCTCCTGGCCAAGGGCATAAGTGCCAAGGGCCATGCAAAGGATCAAGAGGCATTTCTGCATGAAGCGAAAATAAAAAACCACGCACAGGGCGTGGTCAAGACTTTTTGAAGAGGTCAGTTCAGCGGACGCTTTCACAGACCTTTTTGAATGCCTCCGGATGATTCATGGCCAGGTCAGCAAGAACCTTTCGGTTCAGTTCGATCCCAGACTTGTTCATTTGGCCCATGAACTGTGAGTAGGACATTCCGTGCAGTCGTGCCCCGGCATTGATCCGCTGGATCCAGAGGGCACGGAAGGAGCGCTTCTTGTTTCTGCGGTCCCTGTAGGCGTACTGGAGTCCTTTTTCGACGGAGTTCTTGGCTACCGTCCATACATTCTTTCTTCTTCCGAAGGAGCCTTTGGCCAGCTTGAGGATCTTTTTCCTGCGGGCTCTTGAGGCAACATGATTGACCGATCTTGGCATGTTTTGATTTGTTTTTGATGACGGCGTCGGCTCAATGTCCGCTCTTGGGGGCCGGCATCAGGGTTCAGGTTTGAACCGGGCCTTTACAGGACCAGTTGCTGTCGTATACTCTTTTCATCCGACTCATGCACCAGAGTGGCATGGGTCAGTCGTCTCTTCTGGACGGTGGTCTTTTTGGTGAGGATGTGGCTCTTGAAGGCGTGCTTCCTCTTGATCTTACCCGTACCGGTCAGCTTGAAGCGCTTCTTGGCACTGGATTTGGTTTTCATTTTAGGCATCTCGATCCTTTTTCAGGTTCTTATTTCTTTTTTCCACCTGCCAGCGTTCTTGGAGCCAGCATCATGATCATTCTCTTTCCCTCCAGTTTGGGCAGGCTCTCCACCTTCCCAAATTCTTCCACGTCCTGAGCCAACTGCAACAAAAGGATCTCTCCTTTGTCCTTGAACACGATCGAACGACCTCGGAAAAAGACGAACGCCTTGATCTTCGAACCCTCCTTCAGGAAGTTGATCGCGTGCTTCTTTTTGAAGGCATAGTCGTGCTCGTCCGTGTTCGGCCCGAAGCGTATTTCCTTCACTACCACCTTGACGTTCTTGGCGTCAAGTTCTTTCTGCCTCTTCTTCTGGTCGTACAGGAATTTTCGGTAATCCAGGATCTTGGCTACTGGCGGATCGGCTTTTGGGCTTATCTCTACCAGATCCAATTCCTGACTTTCTGCAAGCTTGAGTGCTTCGGCCGTCGTGAAAACGCCCTGCTCCTCTACATTATCGCCAACCAACCGCACCCTTGGTGCTGTTATGTTCCGGTTGACTCTGTGCTTGTCTTCCTCACGCCTTTTAGGCTCTTTTCTCGGTGCTCTCCTCAGTGTACTTTGCTTTTGTTAGTCTGTAGCCAGTTCGTTCTTCACTTCTTCCTCAACAAGACGGGTGAATTCCTCCAACTTCATGCTCCCGAGATCTCCTTCACCGTGCTTTCTTACCGAAACAGTTCCTTCTTCTACTTCCTTCTCCCCTATGATCAGCATGAATGGGATCTTATTCAACTCGGCATCCCGTATCTTCCTGCCCGTCTTTTCGTTGCGTTCGTCAACGAGGGCGCGAATATCGCAATTATCAAGCAATTTCAAAAGAGCTTGTGCGTGCGTCACGTATTTCTCCGAAATCGGTAGAATGACCACCTGATCAGGGGTGAGCCAAAGGGGGAAATTCCCTCCGCAGTGTTCGAGCAAAACAGCTACGAAGCGCTCCATGGAACCGAAAGGCGCCCTGTGGATCATTACCGGCCGGTGCATTTCGTTGTCTGAACCCTTGTATTCCAGTTCAAATCGTTCGGGGAGATTGTAATCTACCTGGATGGTGCCCAGCTGCCAGCTCCTGTTCAGCGCATCTTTGACCATGAAATCGAGCTTGGGGCCGTAAAAGGCCGCCTCTCCGTATTCCACAACGGTCTTCAGTTGCTTTTCTTCTGCAGCTTCGATGATGGCTTGCTCGGCCTTGTCCCAGTTCTCTGTGGATCCGATGTACTTCTCTGGCTGTTCGGGGTCGCGCAGGCTGATCTGGGCAACGAACTCAGGGAAATCAAGAGTCTTCAGAATGTAGAGCACCAGGTCGATCACGTTCTTGAATTCTTCCTTGACCTGCTCGGGTGTACAGAATAAGTGGGCGTCGTCCTGAGTGAATCCCCGAACGCGCGTCAGCCCGTGGAGCTCACCGCTTTGCTCGTAGCGGTAAACGGTGCCGAACTCGGCAAATCGCACAGGAAGATCCCTGTAGGAGCGTGGCTTGCTTTTGTAAAGTTCGCAGTGGTGCGGACAATTCATCGGCTTGAGCAGATATTCCTCTCCGTCTTCTGGTGTATGGATCGGCTGAAAGCTGTCTGCGCCGTATTTGGCATAATGCCCCGAGGTCTCGTAGAGTTCTTTGGAGCCAATGTGCGGGCTGATCACCGGTTTGTAGCCTGCCTTCCGTTGGGCGAGTTTGAGGAATTGTTCCAGGCGCTCTCTCAATTCCGCTCCTTTGGGCAGCCACAGGGGTAGGCCCTGACCGACCCTCTTGGAAAAGGTGAACAGCTCCAGTTCCTTTCCCAGTTTTCGGTGGTCTCTCTTTTTTGCTTCTTCCAGGTGCTCGAGGTATTCATCGAGCAGCGCCTTTTTTGGAAAGCTGGTACCATACACCCGTGTCAACTGAGGCTTGTTCTCATCGCCGCGCCAGTAGGCCCCCGCCACGTTCATCACTTTGATGGCTTTGATCACGCCCGTATTCGGTATGTGTCCGCCCCGGCACAGATCCGTGAAGTCGCTGTGGTCGCAGAAGGTGATGCTGCCGTCTTCCAGATTCTCTATGAGTTCGGTCTTGTACTCGTTGCCCGTGTACAGAGCGAGTGCTTCCGCCTTGCGCACAGAACGCATCTTGAATTCGGCTTTTTCCCTGGCCAGTTCGATCATTTTGGACTCCAGGGCGGGAAAATCCTTTTCGGAAAGGGTCTGATCACCAAGATCCACATCGTAGTAGAAGCCGTTTTCGATGGCCGGTCCTATGGTGAGTTTGGCGTCGGGATAGAGCTTCAGCAGCGCCTGAGCCATGACATGGGCAGAAGAGTGCCAAAAAGCCTGTTTGCCCTGCGGGTCGTTCCAGGTGAACAGCCGAAGACTGCCATCTCCTGGAAGTTCGGCTGCAGCCTCGACGGTCTGTCCGTTCCACTCCGCCGAAAGGACATTCCGGGCCAAACCCTCGGATATACTTCTGGCCACATCTAGAGCGCTGGCACCGTCTTCATAGTTGCGAACGCTTCCATCTGGAAGGGTAATGGCGATCATCTGCGATTCAATTGAGCACCAAAGGTAAAACCCTGCAGAGGCTCACAACAATAAAATCTCGGGGAAGTGAATGGGATGGGGCTTCGTTAAGTTTGTGTCTTCCATTTAAAATCCGCTTCATGTCTTTACTGATTAAAAAATGGACCCCATTGATCGTTTGGTTGCTCTTGGGCGCCTGGATCTTTCAGGCCTGCAAGACCGTGCCGATCACCGGTCGGAGGAAACTTTCCCTGATGCCAGAGTCACAGGTGCGGACTATGAGTTTTCAGCAATATGCGCACGTTTTGGAAGAGGCCGAGTTGAGCAAGGATCCCAGCAAGGTACAGTTGGTCCGTCGTGTCGGGGAACGCATACAGGCCGCAGTGGAAAAATATATGAGCAGTACTGGCCATGCAGAAATACTGGAAGGGTTCGAGTGGGAATTCAATCTCATCGAAAGCGATCAGGTGAATGCCTGGTGCATGCCCGGCGGGAAGGTGGCCTTCTACACGGGCATACTTCCCATCTGCGCAGACGAAAAGGGCATTGCTGTGGTCATGGGACATGAAGTGGCGCATGCCATTGCTGGTCACGGCTCCGAGCGCATGTCCCAGCAGGTATTGGCTCAATTGGGCCAGCAGGTCATCACGGCGGCGACCGTGGAAGAATCGGATGAGTTGCGCAGCATCTACCTCACGGCATTCGGTGCGGCTGCACAGCTGGGCGTTTTGCTTCCCTTTAGCCGGAAACACGAGTCGGAGGCCGATCAAATGGGTTTGATCTTCATGGCACTTGCCGGGTATGATCCCAGGGAGGCACCAGAATTTTGGCGGAGAATGGCTGCACAAGGCGGAGAGAAACCACCAGAATTTGTGAGCACCCATCCTTCAGATCAGCGGCGCATCAGCGATCTCGAGGCGCAAATGGCTTCCGCTCTTGGATACTATACGCCCGAACCCTGAGCCGGTAACCGAAATGAACGTATCGCCGGGTCATCTTCTATATTTGACGACCCCCATTTTCTGAACATGGACATCCGACCCTTTCGAGCCCTTCGCCCCCCGCGCGACAAAGCCCACTTGGTGGCTACCCGCTCCTATGTGACCTACGAGGAAGAAAAGCTGAGGGACAAGTTGCTGAACAACCCTTTTTCTTTTCTTCAGGTCATTCACCCGGATCAATTTGGAGCGACCGTCACGCAAGGTTCTGCACGGTACAGGAAAGTTCGTTCGCGTTTCCATGACTTTCGCAGGGAAGGCGTTTTCTCCATGGAGCAGACTGCAGCCTTTTATGTCTACCAGCAGGTGTGCGAGCGCAAGTGCTTTACGGGTGTGGTAGCGGCTGCTCAGGTATCTGACTACAAGGAGGGTCGGATTTTAAGGCACGAGCACACACTGCCACACAGAGAAAAGATCTTCAGTTCCTATTTGTCAGAAACCGGATTCAACGCAGAGCCTGTCCTTCTCAGTCATCGACCTCTTCCCGACCTGGAGCGACTGCTGGCCGATATCATGGTCGACCGTGCCGAATACGAATTCACCACGACGGACAGGGTGAAACATTTGCTCTGGCCCGTCACTTCCGCAGAGTTAATGGAGCGGATCATGCGCTGCTACGAGTCCGTCGAGCAGTTGTACATCGCAGATGGTCATCATCGGATCTCTTCGAGTGCGCTACTCAATGAGCGCTCGCCCAATGAGATGAATCAGCGGTTCATGGCTCTTTTGATGAGCGAACAGGAACTGCATCTTTCTCCATTCTCTCGGATCATCGGCAATGGAAAGGAGACAAAAGAGGAGGTGTTCCATTCCCTGGCGGCTCGTTTTGAGTTGCAGGCTTCTAAAGGTCCAAGGGAATTGTCTGCAGGAGAATATCAACTGTATGCAGAGAGCAGCTGGTGGGACCTGAAGCTGAGAACACAAGGCTCGGAGCCTGCAGTGAAAGAACTGCCGGCCGAACTATTCAGTCGCTATGTACTTGCCGAGGTCTTTTCTATAATGGACGAACGCACCGATCCTCGTTTGACCTTTCTTCCTGATACCGATCTGGGACGGAGCATGAAGGAAAAAGTGGACGCTTCAATAGGTTCTTTCGGATTTCGAATGCCCCGACCGAGCATTGACGACATCCGGGCAGTGGCAGACGCCGGACAGGTGATGCCACCAAAAAGCACATATGTGGAACCCAAACTAAGGAGTGGGCTGCTTGTTTATTCTCTGGAAGATGTCTGAAGTCGCCCAATATCTGGAAAGCTTGCGCGCCCGATTGGATGCCGGGGTGGTCCTCGTAGCTGTGAGCAAACGACAGCCCATTGAAAAGCTTTTATCGGCCTATGAGGCGGGTCAGCGCGACTTTGGCGAGAACAAGGTTCAGGAGCTGCTCGAGAAACAACCGCAAATGTCTACGGACGTTCGTTGGCACATGATCGGGCATTTGCAGACCAATAAGGTGAAATTCATTGCACCCTTTATCCACCTTGTCCACAGCGTGGACAGCGTCAAATTGCTCCGGGAGATCGATAAGCGCGCCGGGCAGAACGAGCGGGTCATTGGGGTGCTGTTGCAGATCGGCATTGCCCAAGAGTCTACCAAATCGGGCATGGAAGAGTCGTTGCTGCAGGAGATCTTGGAGCGCAGCGCTCAGGGCGAATGGCCGAATATCCAGATCCGAGGGCTCATGGGGATGGCCACCCACACTCCCGATGAACAGCAGATCCGAAAGGAATTCCGGGAATTGCACAGGATGTTTGAACAGGGACGGAATCAAGGGTCCGACTGGGATGTCTTGTCCATGGGAATGTCCGGCGACCTGCAGATCGCACAGGAAGAAGGGAGCACCATGGTGCGCGTGGGAACCGCTGCCTTTGGACCCCGCGATCATTGAACACCCATGCTTGGGGAAAATTGACGACCATGCCCTGTTGCGCTGGCCCCGACCACATCTATCTTCGCCCTTATGTACGTTGTACTCGATGTGGAATCCACTGGAGGGCCGATCGACAAGGATGCGATCATCGAGATCGCCCTCTATCGCTTTGACGGGGAGAAGATAACCGACCAGTTGATCTCCCTGGTCCATACGGACAGGCCCATTCAGCCCTTTGTGCAGCGAATGACGGGCATCACTCCCAAGATGCTTCGTTCTGCGCCGCGCTGGCAGGAGATCGCCAAACGCGTGGTGGAGATCACCGAAGGGGCCATTTTGGTGGGCCACGGAGTTTCTTTCGATTACCGGATGGTCCGACAGGAGTTTGCTCGCTTGGGATACGACTACGAGCGTTCCACCATTGATACGGTCAACTGGAGCCGGAAACTCTTTCCAGGAGAGGAGAGCTACAAGCTCACCTCGTTGTGTACTTCATTGGGCATCTGGCTGCCGAGGAATCACCGTGCAGGTGACGACGCACGGGCCACGGTCGATCTCTTTCGCCGAATATTGGACAAGGATGTGGAGAACCGGATCCGTTCAATGGGGAAATTGGGAGACGCCATGGAACAGCCCTCTGAGCGCCATCAGAAACTCATCCGTGACATCAAGGACGAGGCGGGCATTTACTATCTCTACGATAAGGATAGAAAGCTGTTGAGGTCTGGACTGGCGGAAAAACTCAATGGCGAACTCTCCAAAATATTTCTGAGTCCAGAATTGGACGACGTGCGGATTCAGCAAGAGGTCGCCGAACTGCAATGTGAGCGAACTGGATCCAAGTTGATCGCCCAGTTGAAGCTGCATGCCGGAGGTGATCTGTTGAATGAGGATGCCGCAGGAACAGCACTGTACTGGGATGCGGCGAGTGATCAGCTTTGTTTGCGCGGCGGCGTGTCTCCAGAAGATGAACAGCTTGCGTTCTTTCCTCGTTCATCCGATGCGAAAAAAGTGCTGCGGTATTGGTTGCGCAGGTTCAAACTTTGTGCGGTCGAGAAACCAAAGAATGCCAAATTGAAATGCCATTCGTTCGATCCGAAATTGGCGTGTGCTCCGGCCTGTTTGGCGCGCCATTCTGAGTGGGCGTCTTCGGACACGAAGTCCGAGATGATCCAGGCGATGCGCTTGGAAACAGGAAGTCTTCAGATCCGGTTAGCAGGTCGGGATGCAAATGAAAAGGCCTTGATCCAAACCAGTGGCGGCCGTTGTGGCTATCTCTTTTTTCGTTTGGAAAAAGAAGTGCTGGACGAAGCGCATGTCAGCAAGAATGAGACCCCAATAGAGCTCGATCCCCTGGTACGCGGTCTGATCTGGAGGGCCCATATCCGTCAACCTGCTCAAAGCCAGTGGACTTTGCCCGAATCCTTAATATTGAAACCATCAACTTGAACCCTATGCCCAGAAGAAAAATAGTTGCCGGGAACTGGAAAATGAATCTCGTGTATGAAGAGTCCATGGGGCTTGCCGAAGCCCTGCTGGAAGAACTCGAAGAAGAGAAAGTAGGCGATACGCATGTGATCATTGCGCCCCCATCGGTACACATTCAACCCATCACAGAATTGCTGCTGTTCACACCGGGGATCGCCGTGGCCGCTCAGAATTGTCACGAGGAAGATTCGGGTGCATTCACTGGTGAGATCTCGGCACAGATGATCCGATCCATCGATGCCGATGCCGTCATCCTCGGCCACTCGGAGCGCCGGGAGTTCTTCGGAGAGACCGATGAGCTGATCGCCAAGAAGATGAAGGCCGCACTCAAA
>RFXV01000067.1 GCA_009921445.1 Flavobacteriia bacterium | reverse complement strand
AGAATCGCCCGTACAGGAGGGGCTCCTGTATGTGGGCACAGACGATGGGCTGATACAGATCAGCGAAAATGGAGGTGCCGACTGGCGCAGGCTCGAGGTGTCGGCGCTACCAGGCGTTCCCAAGCGTGCCTTTGTGAACGATCTGCGGGCCGATCTGGTAGATGCTGGAACAGTTTATGCCTGCCTCGACAACCACAAAGAAGGCGATTACCGGCCCTATTTCTACAAGAGCAGCGACAAGGGAAAGACCTGGAAACGGCTCATCGACGGACTGCCCAAAAAGACCCTCGTCTGGCGCATGGTACAAGACCATGAGCGTTCGGAACTGCTCTTTTTGGCTACGGAATTCGGCGTCTATTTCAGCTTGAACGCCGGGCTGAATTGGATGAAGCTCAATGGAGGTATGCCCACCATTCCCGTTCGCGACATCACCATTCAGCGAAGGGAGAACGATCTGGTGGCGGCAACCTTCGGGCGCAGTTTCTATGTGCTGGACGACATCAGTCCGCTGCGGGCCATCGATCAGGACATGATGGCGAAGGAGGCTGCCCTTTTTGAGCCAAGGGATGCCTGGTGGTTCTTCCCACGTCCTCATCTGGACTTTGGTTCGGTCAAGGGCTCTATGGGCCATGCGCATTTCACGGCACCGAATCCACCACATGGGGTCAACTTCACCTACTATCTAAAGGACGGATACCGGTCCTCGAAGGAAGAGCGTCAAAAAGGGGAGAAATTTCGGTCCAAGCTGGCCATCCCCTTCGCGGGCTATGAGGCCATGGAGGCCGAACGCGTGGACGAAGGTCCAAAGCTGATGCTGATCATCCGCAATGCCGCTGACGAAGTGATCAGACGCATTCCCGCACCGCATGGCAAGGGTTTCCATCGGGTGAATTGGGATATGCGCCATCCATCTGCGGGGGCACTCGATGCGTCCAGACCGCCCAAAGAAATGGACCCCAAAGGCCCAACAGGTTTTCCGGCGGTGCCCGGATCCTACACAGCTTCCCTTGTTCTTCTCCAGGATGGTCAGGTGCATTGGACCCAGGGGCCTGTTTCATTTGAGCTGAAACCGCTGCGCAAGGGTGCATTGGAGGGAAGCAGTATGGAAGATGTCGATACTTTTTGGAGAAGCCTGGAAGCCGCAAGCGGTCGGAGCGACCTGATCACGATGGCGGTATCGGAGCTGGCCAAAAGGGTGGAAGCCCAGCAGGTTGCATCCGAACGCAGTCAGAGCGCTCCAGGAAGTACAGACAGTCTGCTCTTTGTCCTCCGCAATGAGATCCAGGCGATGAAGACCAACTGGTCTGGAGAGCCGCTCAAATTGCAGATGGGCGAGAAGACCCCTCCCTTGATCTCTGAGCGTCTCTTTGCTTTGGTGCGGAGTGTTGGCCGTTCCTCCTATGGTCCGACCCAGACCAATTTAGAGACCATGGCACTCATTCAAAAAGAGCTCGAGGCCTTTGAAGGACAGATCCAGGCACTTCGTTCTGGATTGGACAAAGTAGATGCGGCGCTGGAACGGGCAGGAGCTCCGCCCATTAAGAACTAGAGCCGAGAGCTTAACAATGAGAATGAGAAAGGCCCGTGCATCAATCAATGCACGGGCCTTTATTCAATGGGTCGTTGGAATTATCGAATAAGAGCGACCGTTCCTTTTCGCTGGATCTTTACACGTTCCTGATCCGATGGATCCATGAAGATGGCATCCAGTTGCCAAACGTAGATATCTGCACGAAGGCGCTGCTCGTCGATGTCCCTTCCGTTCCACCAAAAGCGCTCGCCCGACTCACGCGCATGATAGAGCAGTCTGCCCCAGCGGTCGAATACCCGCAGGTTGAATTCCACCTCTTTGCAGGAAGGATTGATGTGCGCGCCCCAGAGATCGTTCCGCGTATCGCCGTTGGGCGTGAAGGCCGTGGGAACAAAGATCGGACACTCGTTGAAGGCCTCCCCCACAGAGGTGGTCTCCTGACCCAATAGGTCCGAGGCTCCTCCAATGGAGGCCACGATCAAAAAAGCTCCGATGAGTTTTGCGCGCATGAAATGGTTTCTCAG
Source organism: Flavobacteriia bacterium (assembly GCA_009921445.1). Lineage (GTDB taxonomy): Bacteria > Bacteroidota > Bacteroidia > Flavobacteriales > Schleiferiaceae > RFXV01. The sequence continues at coordinate 7,305 of RFXV01000067.1, read as the reverse complement.
TGTAAAATTAACAAAATGAATACGCGGGGAACAAGTGCAGGTCGGAAGGTCTGCTCTGAATGAGCGATCAGATGCTCTCGGCAATCATTCGAAATCCAAGGTGAGCTTAAAGCGCAATACCCGTGCATTGCCCGCATCACAGACATAAAGGATCTCGTTCCAATAGGCCACCCCAAGTGGTTCGTTGAATTCTGTGGGCCCATTCCCGCTCCCGCCAAAGCTGGCTTTTTGGTAGCGAGGTTCTCCGCTGGCAGGAGGCGGTTGGATGCCCTCGAGGCCCGTTAGCGTGAATTGGTATACGCTGTCCTTGGCCGCGTCGGTCACAAAGAGGTAATTCGTTCCGTCTCCGGTCAGGGCGATATGCGTGGGCGCTGTGAATTTATTGGGATCCGTCAGAAAGCCATCGGCCAGACTCGTATCCTGTGGGAAGATGAGCGGGCTGTATTGAGCGCCAAAATCGCTCTCTTCGAACTGGATGTACTGCACTTTGAGCAGCTGGTCTGCGTCCATCGAGCTGACCAAAAAGTCTTTCCCCTCGCCCGCCGTGATCTGAGGAGGTTGAGTGCGGGTCACCAAGCCACTGGGATCTCTGAAGAAATCGTTGAACTGACCGCCGGAACTGCTGACCAGCACAGTGCTCTCAAACTGATCGTTTGCATCGAACAGGACCACTGCATCGTCCGGACCGAGGCCGGCATTGTTCGAACTGGGACCGGTTCGGGTCACATAGAATGCGTTGTTCTTATCCGGGTTGAAGTTGTCCCCGATCACGCCGATCTTGTGGAATTGCACCAGTGCATCGCCGCTGCTGAAGGTGGACTTGAAATAGAAAGGATGCACGATCTCTGAGATCACCGAAGCCCGATCCAGTCCGTAACCGTTCTCGTCGAAAAGCCGAAGCCGATAAATGCAACTGAGGTCATATTCCACCCCAGCAATGCTGTCGGTACGCGTTCCAATGACCAAAAGGTCGAATCGACGGTCCTGACTGACCGATCGTGCGCCTTGGACGAATTTTCGAGCGATCTCATTTCCGCTTTCGTCGAAGCAGATGACTTCCTCGGTTCCCTCATCCACCACATAGAGCAACTCGTCAAATCCAATGCAGATATCGGTAGGGCGCACCAGACCGCCGATGGGCGGCTGAATGGGCACATAGGCGATGTCCCGGTCGGAGAACTGAGGCACTTCGATGAATCCCAGATCCGTTTCCTTCCCGAAGTAGTCTTCACAGGAGCTCAGAAGCACAAGCGCAGCCAAAAGATGCAGAAGTCTGTTCATCTCCTCTCGTTTTTCAGGATGCTGAATCGCAGTCCGATGTGGTGTTGGAAGCCGAGCAGGTCTGTCGGATTCACAGCGTAATCAAGATAGAGCGGATGCATGCCCATCAGGCTGCGGACCGAAAAGCCAAAGGCGGGGTAGGGCTGTCCACGAACATTCAGGCGCATGCCGCTGCGCACCGAAAGAATGCTGCGCCATGAATATTCCAGACCGATGCGATAATTCTCGGCATTGTCGTTGGGGTGATTCAGCTGCAGGCTCGTCCGAAGGGAATGACCATTGGCCTCCCAGGGTACGGCGGAGACGCCCATCATGAATCTTGTGGGCACCGTATTGTCTTCCAGATCTCCTGACCCAGAGCGATTGAATCCGACGGGCAGGTCGCTTCCGCTGAGTGAACTGTTGCCGCCAAAGTTCTGGACCATGACTGCAAACTGCAGTTTCTTGTAATCGGTCTTGTAGAGGAAACTTACATCCACTGCAGCCGTATGGTCACTGTATTCGGCAATTCCCTCATAGAGGTATTTCAGATTGACCCCTACGCTGAAAAGGCTGCTCAGCTGACGCGCGTAACCGATCCCGGCCGACAGATTGGTCACATAGATGCTGCGTCCTGTGCCGCCGGGTTGGAATTCTGTCCGTTCGGGTATGGCCCCTGAATTCAAACTGTTCAGATGCACGCCAAGCACCGATACCCTGTCTTTCATGGGAAAGGAACCGCACAACCAGCTTTGGTGCACATCGCTGCCGATGAAATAATTGCTCGCACTCCAGCTGCTTCCTTCGAGTTGCATCGCCGCTGCCGGATTGGTCATAAAGGCGTAGGCATCTCCGTCGTTGGCCACAGAGGCACCGGCCATACCCAGTGAGCGGGCACTCATATCGTTCTTGAGGAACACCAAAGAGGACAGACCAGCCCGTTCCCCTCCGTAGATCGGGATCAGCTGTGCCTCTGCCTTATGCAGCAGGGCGGTCAGAAGGATCGCTATGCAGGTCTGTTTCTTCATCAAAAGCGAAATGCGATTCCGTATAAGATCTGCCGCGGAGCGAGGTAGCGCGATGGATTCCTCGGATCCACTCCACTTTCCTGCGGCCCGTTGTACTCCGGACGCGGATCGCGCCAGGTATTGGGCACATCGTCTCCATATTCGTAGGCGCGCCCGGTCACTGGATTGATGATCTGGGCATTTTTGTTATCGAGCAGATTCCGCGCTTCAACACTGAAGATCAGACCCGTTTCCTTCTGCTTGTTCCACATCCACTGATAGCTCAGCTTGCCATCGAAATTGATCCACGGACTGGCCTGTTCTTCCAGATAGCGGTCCACTTCAATGCGGTATTCGGGCCGTCCCAGATCGTTTTCCGCCACCTTCTCCTGAGGCGTGTATCGAAAGCCAGAGGTATAGTTGAAGCTCACGAATGCCCGCAGGCCTTTGGGATTGAAGCCCCACCAACTTTGGCTGGCGTCCGGACTGTAGGAAACGCCCGCATTGATCGTCCAGGGCCTGTCCCATGCCAGATACTGTTCGCGGGTCAGGGCCACTTCACCAGTCTGTTCGATCTGCAGGGAGCTTTCGCGTGCACTGTTGCTCTTTCCACGCGCTACCTGATAGGACACATTGGAGAACAGGTCCCATTGTTCCTGAAAACGGTAGAAGGCACCGACCTCCACTCCGGCGATCTTGGCATAATCCTGATTGATGTACAGGTTCTTGGTCACAGGTCGTCCGGTCTGGTCCTTTACGATCACTCTGCGGCTGACGATGTAGTCGAAACGGTTGTTGTTGTAGGCGGAAAAACTCAGTGCAAAATCGCGTGTGATCTGAGATTTCACTCCGATCTCGTAGGAGACATTCACCTCGGGATCGAGGTCTGGATTGCCCAGGCTGGACAAAAAGGATCGGTCCTGGAATACGGGATCCAGTCCGGCGTACACGAAGCGCGGATGCGGGATGCGCATGGAATGTCCGTAATTGAAAAAGAGCATGTTGTTTTCGGTCACAGGGAAGGTGACATTGACCTTAGGCAGCAGCCGCGCCTTCCAGCGCAAACCAAAGATTCCGACGGTATTGTTCTGATAATCGGTTCGTATCTGCCCGATCACAGGAGCATTTGGATCATCCACTGCATCGTCTGCGAAGGCGCCGGGCGCCCAATAATTCAGTCGGAGCCCCAGGGTGGCCATGATCCCTTTGTAGGTGATCTTGTCCTGAACGAACAGCCCGCCTTCCTGTGGTCGAACCTTCCAGATGTCGTTGCTGCTTCCAATGCTGATGTTGGGTGTTTGAACACTGTCGTTGATCTGTATCGGTGCACCCACCCACGGACGGCTCACATCCACCCACTGATACTCGAGCAGTTGGTGCTCAAAACCAAAACCCACTTCATGGGCGGGATTCGGGAACCAATTCATCTTGGCCTTCAGGGTGTATTCCCGCGCATAATGATCGTGCCACAGCGTGGAGATCCCGCCGTTGTTGTACAATCCGTCCCCTGGCAATACATAATAGATCCCTGTCGGATCTCCTGGGTTGAAAACGCCGATCGGATCGGTGATGATGTTCGCCGGATCGAAGATCTGATCCACTGTCTCGTATCGGAAGGGCCGCCCATTGGCATCCGCCCGTAGATTGGTGAACAGCCGACCAAGGGATACGCTCAATCCCCAGCGTTCATTGATCAAATGCCGAAGGTTGATCGCCGTCAGATTGGAGTGGTGGGTGTAGGTGGTCGCATTGTCCAGATCCAGAGAGAAGGGATATTGGAAACCCGGTCGGAGAATGGCGTCAAAACCTACGATCTGCAGGGTGCGTGAATTCTGATTGATGTTGAGCGAATGCTGATTGGTCAAGGTGATCTTGGTCCCGGAGGGGAGTTTCCAGGCAAGCTTGGTAGTATGGGTGAAGCCGTTGGTGTATCGAGGGGCCCACATTTCTGGCGTGGCGGACATCAAAGAGCTGCGCAACTGGGTAGCGGTCGGACCGAAGTATTCATCGGTCATCAGCGTGGTCAGGTTGTTGAATAGCGTCAGGTTCTTTTTCTTGTTGAGGGGCAGCCCGATGGTCAGTTCCATGACATCTGAGTTGAAAGAGCTGCGGGCATCGCTACCAAATAGATGATCGGATTGCCAGGAACCCGAGATCTCGACCTTTTCTCCTGCTTCCCGGATCTGGGTATTGATCACTCCTGAGGAACCTCCGCCGTACTCAGCGCTTACGCCTCCGGTCAGGATATCCAGCTGTTCAACCGAGCCGCTGGCCACTTGCACACCGAATCCCGTTCCTGCCAATGGATCCTGTGCACTGATACCGTCCACAATGTATTCTGTTTCGTAGACACGCGCTCCACGGATCTGAATGCCGTCTTGGGTTTTTACCACGCCTGCCTGCAGGGCCACCACCTCCTGTACATCGCGGCTGTTCATCCCCTCGATCTGCTCCCTGCTCACACTGATCTCCGAGGCGGCCAATTCAAGATTCACCTGCGTCTGCCGCCCGACGACGGTCACCTCCTGAAGGTTTTCGACGGCCGGAAGCATATTGACCTCAATATTTTTTATGCCGCCTGCTTCGACGCGGATACCCGTGAGCAGCGTTGTGCTGTATCCGATGTACTGCACCTTGATGTTGTAGTCTCCGGCCTTGATGCCGCTGATGACGAAGCGTCCATCCAGATCGGAGGTCTGCCCCTTGTAGGTTCCGACCAGCTTGATGCCGGCACCAAAGAGCAGTTCGCCGGTGTTCTTGTCCTTCACCGTCCCGGTAAGGGTGCCTGTGGATTCCTGCGCACCGACCGAAAGGCTCAGCGCAAGGAGCAGAAAAAGAAAGAGTGCCCTACCAGTCGAAATCATCGTTGAATATTTGATCGAATAGCTGCAGCATGGCCGACCGATCGCCCAGATACTTGTGGAGTTCGATGCTGAACAGGATCTGATTGACTGAGCCATTCCTCCTTCGCCTTGATGCGATCAGGTCGTCTCCATTCCATCCGCTCAGTCGGGTGAGTCGGGCCCGATAGAAGAGTTCGGAGTCTGCAGAACGCACAAAGGGATCTACGCCGATATCGATGGAGGAGGGGAATAGGTCGGGATAAGCGATGGAGTCCATGGAATACAAGCCACTATCGGGAACTACCCGGGCCTGCCCAGGGGAGCTGATGACCTGATCGATGGGAAAGGCACCGATGAGCGGCGTGATGTCGGCAGTCGGTGTGAAGGAGGTTGTGGTCAGGCTCTTTCCTCCTTTGTCGGTGAAGATCTGTATGGCGGATGCGGCCAGATTCAAAAGCGGTTCTTCTGCACCCGAGACCGGATTCGGGGGCAGGGTGCTGGGGTCGGCATAGATGAACAGCTTATCGTAGAGTCCGCTCAACAGACGGAAACCTGGATCCCAGAATTTAGGCGCATCGGCTGCTGCATTCCGATGATAATCCTCGATGTCGTAGCTGATGTTCAATTCGTCCAGCAAGCCCGTATACGCCTGTCGAACCGATGTGGGCTGTGCACCCACCAGCAGAAGGTCGCTGGTCTTTTGACGCAGGAAGAACACATTGGACGAATCCACAGAACTTTCCGAACCCGCCAGATCCTGCACCTTCAAATACATCTGATTGGGCGCGTCTGCAAGAAGCCCATCTACGGTCAGTGATGCATTGTTCTCTGTGCCGTAGTAAAGCTCTGCTGTAGCGTTTCCGGATGCTGAAGGGTCGAGAACGAGGGAGACGAGCGCCTGATTGCGGTCGATGGGCGTCCAGTTGCCCTGATTGACTTTCAGGAATGCAGAGACGACCGACTCGGCTCCATCGGGATCCGAATAATTCCAGCGGAAGGTCACCACCGACCGCACACTGTCGTTTGGTAGGGCCTTCTGTTCAAAGGAGGCTTGCGGAGGGGAATTCTTCACGGGAATGCGCAGGAAGGCGGGGTCGGGATCAACTGCTCCTTTGTCGTCCACAGAACGCAACCATAGTTCGATATCCACGGAGTCGTTGCCGCTGGGCAAGGCAAACTTGAACAAACTGTCCTGTTGCTCTGTGAATCGCCAGGTCACACCATCCTCGCTCAGTTCGAAACCGGTCACATAGCCGTCACGGTCTGTGCCATACCAACTCAGCGACACCTGACTGTTCAGTCTTTGCTGTCCGGAAAGGGGAATGCTGTCCACCACGAAATAGGAGTCGGGTGGGCTGTTCGGCAACAGCTCACCCGTTTTCCTGCAGGAGAGGGAAAGGAGCAGAACAGCTCCTATCCAACCAATATGTGCTTTTTCCCAGCGCACGGAGGCGATCGCCTATCGGCGGATCAGGATCTTTTCGACCGCATGGCGCTCAGTGGCTGAATCTTCGAGGATCAGGGTATAGAAACCACTGGGCAGTCGGCTCGCGTCGATCCGCTGTCCGTCCCCTTCAATGACCCCTTCCTGCAGCAGCTGCCCCTGGAAATTCATCAGGCGATAGGTCATGGGGCGAATGGACTCCATACCTACGCGGAATTCGCCAGCGTTCGGATTCGGATACACCTTGACTCCGGGCAGCGCATAGACTTCCTCAATATTGAAAGGCGAAGAGGCGAGGTCCGTAGAATCGAGAGCGACATTGACGCCGATGAAATCGTCATTGTTCCTGGGCAGGATGCGGTAGTTGCTGAACCCATAGCTCAGCACCCCGACCAGGGCATCCATGTTCATGGTATCGGAAACCGCGATGGCGGGAACCTCCATGAATCCGTTGACGCTTCTCAGTGCGGTATCGGTCACGAGAGAGACATAGAGTGAAGACTGGGAGGTGCTGCTCTGTCTTCCGGCCAGTACGCGCATGGAGCGCTGCAAGGGCGCACCGGCCTGCGTGGAGATCGCATAGTCACCAAACCCAAGATTTTCCTCAGTGATCCAGACCTTGCTTCCAGGCATTTCGGCCCGAATGAGCATGCCCTCGTACTTCTCTACGCTTCGGTCTGCATAGGCTGCGCTGTCCGAAGGATCGATCGAAACAGGAGGCACCATCATGACGTTTCCGGTGCGGTTCAGG
>RFXV01000066.1 GCA_009921445.1 Flavobacteriia bacterium | reverse complement strand
CGGTCGCCGACCTGCAGATCATTGAAGTCTACATTCTCCAGGCTGCTGTAATGGAAGAACAGATTGGCCGGATCGAAATTGATGAAGCCGTAACCGCTCTTCAGGTTCTGAATCTCACTCACGTGAACAGCACCTTCTTCCATTTCCAGATCGTCCAGGCTGAGCGGTCTGCTCAGGGTCTTTTCGGGTGTGCGCGGAACGAAGAGCTTCTCCGTGAGCCCATTGGGTTCTTGAATGCTGTTCTCAATGATATCGTGCATGGCCAGTGGTATGGCAGCCTCATTGATCAATTCCTGTGAAGTTCGTGTGACGATGCGTTGCCCGTCGTCGTTCATGTATTCAAAATCCCAACTCAGGAGGATCACCGGAACACCCAATGCCTCGATCTTCCGTACCAGCGGAACATAATCGCTGTCTGAAGCTACGAGCACCAGATAATCGAATTGCCGCATGAGGGTCATCTCATAGGCCTCGAGCGCCAGCCAGGTATCCATGCTTTTCTCCAATCGACCGGTGGGTGCATTGCGGAGCGACATATAATGCAGTGTCACATTCTCTTGCAGCAATATGTCATCGAAAACACGATCGTAGTAGAGCTGATTTCCGCGGGATTGGGCGTCATTGGCATTGAGCCTTGCGCGGAAGTAATGTGCGTCCGTTATACGGGTGTACCTCGGATCCACATCTTCCTCCTGCGCCACCTGGTGCTGGATGAATTCGTGCAATCCTGAAATACTGATCCTGGATTTCTTTTCGTGAAACCAGTTGTAGTAGTTGCTTACGTAGAGGAAATAGCTTCCGTCATAAAACACACCAACCTTGGTGATGCTTCCATTGGTTTGGGGGAACATGGAGAGTCATTAAAAATTATCAAACAAAAAAGCCATTATGGCCGAGCGCGTCAAATGTACACATTAGAATAGTCTACTCAAACCGTCTCCAGATAATCGAGATCCTTGGCAAAGGTTTCCTGAATGCCCCAGGATGCCCACAAGGCGATCGCAAAGCAGACCAGACCGACCAATGCTGCGCTGTGGCTCATGCTCCAGCCCATCGAATCCTGCAAAAAAGCAAAACTGAGCGTGATGGGAATGGTCGCTCCCCGTACAAAGTTGGGGACAGTAGTGGTCACCGTGGAACGAATATTGGTTCCGAAGGATTCCGAAGCTACGGTCACAAAGAGCCCCCAGTAGCCCGTGCTGGTTCCAAGCAGAAAGCAGAGCAGGTAAAAAGCCGTATCGGTAAGGCCGAAAGTGTACAAATAGGTTGCGGAAAGAGCAGCGCTGAAGAACAGGCTGCCGAGAATGACACGCCTTCTGCTTCGGAATATCTGGCTCAATAAACCTGTGAGCAGGTCGCCCACACTCAGGCCCACATAGCACCAGATGACCGCCTGACTTCCTTTGACCGCTCCCTGCACCTCCAGGGCCTCAGCAAATTCGGGAGAGAAGACCACCAAAATGCCCACGACATACCAAACGGGCACACCGATGAGTATGCATCGGAGGTACTTGATGAACAGTTCTTTCTTTCCGATGATCCTCAAAAAGCTCATCACCTTTTGATCTTTCTTGGGAAGCTCATTGAACATACCGGACTCCATGGCACGCACCCGCAACAAGAGCAGCAGCAAGCCGAGCCCACCGCCAACGAAATAGCTCATGCGCCAGCTGAATTCATCTGCGATCAATGCCGCCACAACGGCACCCAGCGCCCCAAATGTGACCACCAACATCGTCCCGTATCCTCGTTTTTCCTTGGACATGGTCTCAGAGACCAAGGTGATCCCTGCGCCAAGCTCTCCAGCCAGGCCGAGGCCTGCCAGAAACCGAACGAAGGCATAGGCGGGAATGGAGGTCACCAGACCGTTCGAAATATTGGCCACAGAATACAGCACAATGGAACCAAAGAGAACGGTCACTCTTCCCTTTATATCGCCAAGAACGCCAAAAAGGAATCCACCGATGAGCATGCCTGCCATCTGCATGTTCAGCAGCAGGATCCCTGTATCCTGCATGTCAGATGAAGCCACACCGAGATCGGTCAGGCTGGGAATGCGCACAATGCCAAAGAGAATGAGGTCGTAGATATCCACGAAATAGCCCAATGCCGCGACTGCGACCAAAAGGCGTTGTTTTTTAATGGGTTCCATGCGCACTTAAATGCTTCGTTCGTTGGGGCAATTACGCACTATTCCAAAGAACAGGAGGCACTAGCGGCCTCTCCTTCCCTTGGCGGCTACAAGCTGATAAGAGTGCTCCACCAACTCAATGATCAGCGCTTCGGGGAGCATTTCGAGATAGAGCGTGTTCCAGTGTTTCTTGTTCATGTGGTAGCCGGGCTGAACGCCTTCATGTTCCTCGCGCAGTTCCAGGGCCCACTCCGGGGCGCACTTCAAATTGCTCCGGGCCTGCTCGCCATCCAGGGAGAGGCTGGCGAACATCTTTCCATGAACCTTGAATATGAGCACATCCGGGCCAAAAGGCGTGCTTTCCGTGGCAAGCGGCAGCTGAAGACAAAACGCCCGATACGACTCGATGTCCATCAGCGCTCTTTGACCGGATACAAAATGGGGCGGCTCGGACTGGCGTCGTTGATCAATGGTGCCAGCTGCAAATGGAGCAGATAAAGACCTTGTTCGAGTTCTGCTGGAACCTGAATGAATTCTGTGATCGTTGCATGAGGCCTCAATTCTTCTTCTCCAGAAAACCAGAATGCACGGTGCGCTTCCAATCGACCTTCATCTTCCTCCGGATCGACCGAGGGCAGATCGATCAGCAGATGATCCACACCCTTTTTCCTTAGTCCATGCACAAATGAAGGAGAAAGAAAAGGAGGTGCCGTTCCGGTGAAATTGCGATCTGCAGGACGTTGATATTCTGCCGATGTGCGCAGGATCACCGCGGATGGCAGCTGCTCGTATCCGGCAAGCAAGTCAGGCTCTGAGATACAGCCCGACGCATCCGGCAGACCCTCAACCAGAAAGGCCATAAACCATTCGCCCCTGATCTGATCGGTCACCGAACCCCGTTCCTTCAAAATATGCCCAGCCCATTCAGTATGGGTTCCATTTCCATGTGGATTGAGCCGCAGGTCGAAGAAGTTGACAGCTGCCCCGGCCTCTACGCTTCCGATCCAGTCACCGTATCGAACGGGTTCCGCCTGCATGTCGGGACTGCCCCATGCAGAATACGACTCGACGTGGCCAAAGGGGATGGAAAGGTCCACTCCGCCTTCCAGATCCGCTTCGTATATCTTGTCTTTGTGGTCGAACACCAGCTGCTTCATAGCATGAGATTTCGTGTGATGTGGTCGGTCAACAGACCATGAATTTCAGGAATTCTCCAATGACCGGATTCCTCAAGCAACAGACCGGATCTGGAGAGTTCCTCGACGGCGCGTTCCGGAAGCTTTTGACCCGAAGGCAAAAGGGACTCCAGATGCGCCACAGAAACACCTTCCGCCAAACGCAGGCCGATCATAAGTGCTTCGTTCCATTTCTCCAAAGGGTCCATCTGTTCCGCAGTGTACCATGGCGTGCCCTCTTTGAGCTTCTTCAGATAACGAGCGTTGGGCTTGAGGTTCTGCCATCGGACAGATCCATTGAACGAATGCGCCGAGGGTCCGACACCCAGGTAAGGTGCCCCCGACCAATAACCCGAATTGTGTGCCGAACGGGCACCTGGACGACAAAAGCTGGAAAGCTCGTAATGTGCGTAGCCCCGCTCCTGCATGACACGGCAGAGGGTCGCGTGGTCCGATGCGACCGATCCTTCCTCCGGAACTTTCTGCTTTCCTGTGGCCACTCGCCTGCCCAGTACAGTGCCTTCTTCAATGCCCAAGCAATAGGCAGATACATGTGGGGGTTCATAGGCAAGTGCTTTCTCCAGGCTTGTTGGCCAGTCAGAACCCGTGGGCAAGCCGTATATGAGATCCAGTGAAAAATTGGTGAAATCTGAATTCCGGATTGCATCCAGCGCCCGTTCAGATTGATGCGCCGTATGGCTGCGGTTCATCCATTGCAGATCCGAAGGAGCAAAGGACTGTATGCCAACGCTCAAACGGTTGAACCCAACGGATCGCCAATCGCTCAGTGCAGCAGCAGATACATCTTCCGGATTCACCTCCAGAGTGATCTCCGATGCATCCGACCAACCAAAGTATTCGTTGGCAGCATCCAGCAGGCAGGCCAATTGTTGCGCAGTCAGAACGGAAGGTGTTCCCCCGCCCAAATAGACAGATGAACAGGGCCCTGCCCAATCCTGAGTTCGCCAGAAACTGATCTCCTCTGTAAGTGCACGGACCATTTCCTCCACCAGTCGGGTCGAGGTAGAAAAATGAAAATCGCAATAATGACAGGCCTGACGGCAAAAGGGAATATGGAGGTACAGCCGCATGGATGGGCCTCAGGAATGAGCCGAAATATTCGTGAGCATATCACGGACCATCTCGTGCAGGCCAAATTTCGGATCATGGCCCCAATCCATCCGTGCCGGTAGGTCATCCAGCACCGCTGGCCAGCTTTGGGCGATGGCATCCCTGAAATCGGGTGCGACCCGCAACTGAAAACCAGGTCGTACCAAGCGGATGGCTTCCGCCAATTCTCCAGGTGTGAAACTGATCGCACCGATGTTGTACGCAGTCCTGATCTTCACCTTTTCCGCAGGCACTTCCATGATCTTCAATGTGGCGGACAAGGCATCGGACATATACATCATGGGCAGCCGAGTGTCCCGATCGATGAAACTGGTGTAGGCGTTCGATCGCAGTGCTTCGTGGAAGATCTCCACTGCATAATCCGTGGTTCCTCCGCCTGGTTCACCCTTCCAGCTGATCAGACCGGGATAGCGCACCGAACGAACGTCCACGCCATATTGATCGTGGTAATACCGACACCACAACTCGCCCGAAAGCTTGGAGATGCCGTAGACCGTGCTGGGGTCCATATAGGTATTTTGCGGGCAGGGATCTTTGGGTGAAGCAGGACCAAATGCAGCAATGGAACTTGGCCAAAAAACTTTGTCCACTTTCTTTTCTCTTGCGAGTTCCAGAACGTGAAAAAGGGAATCCATATTCAGGTCCCAACCCTTGACCGGGGTTTTCTCCGCATTGGCAGAGAGCATGGCCACAAGGTGGTAGATCTCATCGGGTCTGAAGGCATCCACCAATTCGCCAAGCGCCCTCTTGTCGCAGGCGTCCAGCAGTGCGAACGGACCTTCTTGAGTTTCCTCTGAAGCCCGGATATCCGTCGCCAGAACACTCTCCGATCCATACATTTTCCGCAAGGCCTCGGTGAGCTCGGTACCTATTTGCCCAAGCGCCCCAAGGATCATGATCCGCTTCGCCATTTGACTGGAATTGGTTCGAACAAATATATTCGTCTTGCATCCCATTGGATGGACGACTTATTTTTATGTCCTGCATATGAGCCACGATCCGAAATATCCAGCGAATAAACTCAGTCGCGAACAGTTGATCCAAAGACTCGAGAATGAGGCCTTTGAACGCCGAACGGTCTCTTTCTATCGCTACGTGCACATTTCGGATCCGCTCAAATTGCGCAACCACCTCTTCCTTAAGTGGACCGAGTTGAATGCATTGGGCAGGGTGTACATTGCCCGCGAGGGGATCAATGCGCAGATGAGCGTTCCTCTGCCACACTGGTCGGAATTCGTGGAACAACTCAATGCCATAGAAGAATTCAAAGGCATCCCGCTCAAGATCGCCGTGGAAGACGATGGCAAATCCTTCATCAAACTGCTGGTGAAGGTGCGCGAAAAACTGGTGGCCGACGGACTGAGCGAAGACGATTACGACGTCACGAATGTGGGCAGGCACCTCAACGCCAAGGAATGGAACGAGGCCATGCAACAGGAGGACTCAGTGGTCGTGGATGTCCGGAACTTTTACGAAAGTGAGATCGGGCACTTCAAGGGGGCGCTTCTCCCGAAGGCCGAAACCTTCCGCGACGAACTCCCGGAGGTTCTCGATATGCTGAAGGGAAAGGAAGAAAAGAAGATCCTCTTATACTGCACCGGTGGAATCCGCTGCGAAAAGACCTCGTCCTATCTGAAACACCATGGATTCGAAGATGTCAATCAGTTGCACGGAGGCATCATCGACTATGCCCGACAGATCTCATCCGAGGGACTTGAGAACACCTTTGTTGGGAAGAATTTCGTTTTCGACGACCGATTGGGCGAGCGCATATCTTCTGAGGTCATCGCCCGCTGTCACCAATGCGGTGTGCCTTGCGACACCCACGTGAACTGCGCAGATAAGAACTGCAACATTCTCTTCATACAATGCCGGGATTGCTCGGAAGAATATTCGGGATTCTGCTCGGATTGCTCCTCACCCGAGGGATCCAAAACTGCTCAGCAAAGGCGTTTTTTCAAAGAGCCGGAAGACGGCCTGTCGCAGGACGGATGACTGCTCAGCAGTGCTCCTGAAAAGCCCCCTGGAGATTCTCTGAGATGAGTTCCGCATTCCGGCCCTCAATGTGATGACGTTCGATCATATGAACGAGCTGGCCATTCTTGAACAGCGCCATAGAAGGCGATGAAGGCGGAAATGGCGCCATCATTTCTCTGGCTGTGTCCACTGCCTCGACATCATTGCCTGCGAAAGAGGTGATCATGCGGTCGGGAAGCTTTTCACTGCCCTTGAGTGCCAACCGAACGGCAGGACGCGCATTGGCCGCGGCACAACCGCAAACTGAGTTGATGACAACGAAGGTCGTACCCTCCGATTCGATATTCTTTTTAACTTCATCAGAACTGCGGATCTCGCTGAGTCCGGCATCGATGAGTTCCTGTCGCATGGGCTGAATGAGATCCTCTGGATACATGAATCAAATTTTTGCAAAGGTATCATTTGTTTCAAGGAGAATAGCCCTGATATCCGGATGAAACTCCGAACGAAAAGACGAATATCCAATGAGAAAGACCCCACTACTCGCCCTCCTCTTATCCACGATGCTGGGCATGACCGCATGCAAGAGCCAGAAGCCCGCTGCCGAAGATCCTCAGAAGAGGATCGAACAGGCTTTTGACGAGCACATGGACGAAAACAAAGAACTCTACGACAAAGATCCGGATGAGCCGAAGGAAGACTGAGGTATTGACTCCCTGTTTTCTAATTTAGCAGCAAGAATTCATCATGAGCGCAACAATCTTAATGGGCATGATCGGAGGCCCCCAGATCATCCTTATCGTAGTGGCCATACTCCTTTTGTTTGGCGGAAGAAAGATCCCTGAACTGATGCGCGGACTGGGAGGCGGCATCAAGGAATTCAAGGATGCAGTGAAGGAGGACGAGCCCAAAGAGTCCTCTAAAGACGACCCCAAGGACAATAAGTCCTGAGCGCTTCGCGGGCATTGGAATACAAGGGCTACAGCAGCTACAGACAGGATCTGCTTGATGGAACGACCAGCGTTGTGCGGGTGGTGGAAGAGCTTTTGGCGCGCATCGACCAGCAAAGTGATCTGAACTGCTTCCTTGAGGTTTTTGCTCCAGACGCGCGCGCACGTGCCACGGTCATTGACAAAAAGATCGAGAGAGGCAATGCAGGAAAACTGGCCGGAATGGTCATCGCCCTGAAGGACAACCTCTGTTATCAGGACCACAAACTGAGTGCGAGCAGCAAGATCCTCGAAGGCTTTCAATCCCTCTTTTCGGCAACGGCCGTGCAGCGATTGCTGGACGAAGATGCGATACTGATCGGCCGGACCAATTGCGATGAGTTCGCAATGGGTTCGTCCAACGAGTTTTCCGCCTTCGGCCCGGTCCTGAATCCACTCGATAAGACGCGGGTTCCCGGAGGTTCATCTGGTGGCTCGGCGGCCGCTGTGGCCGCAGGTCTCTGCCATGTAGCATTGGGCTCCGATACGGGTGGGTCCATTCGTCAACCTGCTTCTTTTACAGGCACATGGGGGCTGAAACCCACCTACGGACGCGTATCCCGTCACGGACTTATCGCCTATGCCTCGAGCTTCGATCAGATCGGACCCTTCACCCAAAATGCCGAAGACGCCGCCCGTGTCATGGAGGTGATCTCCGGATCCGATGCTTTCGACAGCACCTGCTCGGAACGGGAAGTTCAGGTTTTTTCGGATGAATACCTCGATTATGATCGCTCCAAGCCCAAGCGCTTCGCTGTACTGGATTCTGTTCTCCAGCATCCAGGGCTTCAAAAGGAAGTGCGGGAAACCTATGCCCAGCTGATCGACGGATTGCGTGAAAAGGGGCATCAGGTGGATACCGTGGAGTTTCCCTACCTCGATGAACTCGTCCCGATCTATTACCTGCTGACCACGGCTGAGGCATCTTCCAATCTGGCCCGGTTCGACGGAGTGCATTATGGTTATCGGGCAGAAGACACACAGGAACTCGAAGAGATCCACAAGCGTTCGCGTACCGAAGGATTCGGCCCTGAGGTGAAAAGAAGGATCATGATGGGAACCTTTGTGCTCAGCGCTGGCTACTACGACGCCTATTATGGGAAAGCGCAAAAAGCGCGCAGGATGGTTCGGGACCATACCGAAAAACTTTTGGAGAACTACGATTTCCTCCTGACCCCGACCTCTCCTCATGAGGCCTTCCCGATAGGAAGGGAATCTTCAGACCCGACGGTGATGTACCTCGAAGACATCTTTACTGTACTGGCCAATATCACAGGACTGCCCGCTTTGTCCATCCCCTTTGGCAGGGGAGCGAGTGGATTGCCTTTGGGCATGCAGCTCACGACCTCCGCATGGCAGGAAGGCAACTTGCTCGGAATGGCCGAGCAATTCAAGGAGCTTCGCGACGTTCCAAAAACATGATGCGTCCTTTATGAATTTCTCAAGCAGCCCGATCGCTTTTCTCCTGACTTTGCTGCTGGGCTGCTCATTGCCTGTGGGCGCGCAGTCAGAAGAGAACGATACAGCAGAGGCTGCAAGCCTTGGACCGGACAGTATCGCCTTGTATGCGCCTTTCGAAGACGACCCCTTGCTCGCCCAGATGGACAGCCTGTGGATGCATATGGGAATGCCATTTAAAAACATCGCAGCAGACACTTCCACAGATTCGCTGCCGGCACTGCCGGAAAAAAGTGAAGTAGAACGGCGAATGCAGCTTTTGGATCTGGAAACCCCATTCGATCTGGTCTACAATGGGGATGTTCAGCGATTCATCGATCTGTATACGCAGATGAGACGGGCGCAAATGAGCCGCATGCTCGGAGAGGCCGCCTACTACTTCCCGATGTTCGAGGAAAGCCTGGAAGCCTACGGTCTCCCTCTCGAACTCAAATACCTCGCTGTGGTGGAATCCGCTCTGAATCCACGCGCATTGTCGCGTGTTCGGGCTCAGGGCCTTTGGCAGTTCATGCTGCCCACAGGAAAACTCTATGGCCTAAAAGTGAACAACTACGTAGAT
>RFXV01000065.1 GCA_009921445.1 Flavobacteriia bacterium | reverse complement strand
CTGAAGCTTAAAGCACGATTTCCAAAAGAGGCCGCTCAATTGAGCGGCTTTTATTTTCTAATCCAAATACTTCTTCAATACTGACTTGAGTTCATCCATTTGAATAGGCTTGGACAAGTAATCGTCCATTCCAGCATCAAGAGACTTCTCTTTATCCTCTTTTAGTGCACCCGCTGTCAAAGAAATTATTGGCTTACTATAACCTGACTCCCTGATCTTTCTTGTAGCTGTTCACCCATCCATTACAGGCATTTGAACGTCCATTAAGACTAAATCAAACTCTTTTTTCAAAAGAATGTCTCGCGCCTTCTTGCCATCTTTGGTCACGGATACTTTGCCTCCCAAGTCTTCAAGTACTTTTTGCATCAACCTCATATTGATGATATTGTCCTCAACTACCAACACCGAAAATTCATCAAACCCTATTTCCTTCCGCTCGGTTGCCGATTCCTTCTCTTCCTCAAGAACTCCATCAGTTTTATTGTCTTCAGCATCGGGATATTCTGGGTGTTCACCAAGATCCCCTACTTCAAATCTTTAGGGACAGCACTTTTTGCCGCATCTTTATCTTGATATTCAAGCCATTCAGAGTAGGCGATTCCATAGAAGTCGTCAGTGGCCATATGGGGGTGGTCGAAGAGATCACTTTGCGGCACACGGTCATAAAAGATTATGAATTCAGGAGGATCGTGATCCCAAACAGCATCATAAGTGAAGACACCCTTATCAACAGCAGCATCAAGGACGAGAGGATCCGAAAGCACATCGATATAGGTATCGCCTACGACGCCGATCTGGAACTGGCCGAACGGATCATCCGGGAGGAGATCCAACGCCATCCGAATCACATAGATGTGCGTAGCGCAAAAGAAAAAGAGTCTGGCGAGCCGTCCGTTTCGGTAAAGGTGATCAGTTTGGGCGATTTCAGTGTGGTGCTCAGGGCCTTCGTTTGGACAAGGGATTTTGATACATCGGTCGAGCTGGAAAGAGATGTCCTCCGCAGTATCAAACTGGCTTTTGATGAAAGGGGAATTGAGATCCCTTTCCCTTACCGAACCATTGTCTTCAAGGACAAGGGTCGGGAGGGGTCGGTCGAGCCGAAAGGATAAGCCGGTCAAAGGCATCCATTACATCACTGACCTCGACCACAAGTCAGAGGAGCAAGTTTCTCAACTCCCGAATTGCTGCAGCAGTTCCTGCAACTCTTCAAGCGTTCCTGCTTCTTCAGCAGGTTTGTCTTTTCGCCATCGGGCCATCCTTGGAAAGCGAAGGGCGATGCCCGATTTGTGTCGGCTGCTCGCCTGAATGCCTTCAAAGGCCAGTTCAAAGACCAGTTCGGGATCCACACTGCGCACCGGACCGAAGCGTTCCCGGGTGTGCTTCTTGACAAAGCGGTCCACTTCGCGAAATTCCTCCATGCTCAGCCCGGAGTAGGCCTTGGTGAAGGGGACCAATTCTTTTCCCTTCCATACGGCGAAGGTGTAGTCGGTGTAGAGGTTGGAGCGCTGCCCGTGTCCGCGCATGGCATAGATCATCACTGCGTCGATGTGCAATGGATCCACTTTCCATTTCCACCAGTTCCCCTTCTTGCGGCCTTGTTCGTAGGGGGATGACTTTCGCTTGAGCATCAGCCCCTCGGAGTGCACCGCCCGCGAGCCGCGGCGTTCTTCGGCAGCCTCTTCCCAGCTCTTGGGTTGAAGCACGGGGCTCAGTTGCAGCACAGGATGTGGATGCTCTGCTACCAGTTGTTCCAACAACTGCCTTCTTTTTTCCAAAGGTTCAGTTCGCAGGTCTTTCCCTTTCCATTCCAATAGGTCATAAAGGCGCAAGACGCAGGGTGCTTCGGCCAAAAGTTTCTTGCCCACTTTTTTTCGGCCGATCCGGGTTTGCAGCTTTTGAAAGGGCAGAATGTCGTCTTTATAGGCCAATAGTTCGCCGTCCAGAACGGATCCTTCGGGCAATACATCCACGAGTGCACTGAATTCGGGAAAGCGCTCTGTGATGAGCTCTTCCCCCCGCGACCACAAAAAGAGCTGTCCTGCGCGCACGATCAGTTGTGCCCGGATGCCGTCCCACTTGTGTTCCAGTTGCCAGTCGTCTATCGGTCCAAGCTCAGAAACTTCTTCGGTGAGCGGGTGGGCCAGGTAGAAGGGATAGGGTTTGGAGGCGTCTCCCGACCCCGTTCCGGAATCGAGCAGCTCGCTCAGGCTGTGGGTCCAGGGTGTCCATTGCCCGGTCAGACAAAAGGCAATGTCGCTGGGTTCGCGCTGAGTGAAAACAGCCAGTGCACGCACCATGAGGTTCTGGCTCACCCCCAGGCGGAATCCGCCGGTCAGCAGCTTGTTGAAGACCAGGCGCTCCGTTCCGTTCAGGCATGCCCATGCATCGAGCACAAAGGCCTTCTTTTCGTCCTCTTCCGCGGAGCGCAGATCGAGCAATTCGTCCATCCATTGGCTCAACTCCCGCTCATCGGTTTTTTCTGCTTTTGGCAAAACCCGGGCGATGGTCTCGGCCAGATCGCCCACCACCTGATAGCATTCTTCGAACAGCCATTCGGGCAGTTCTGTGCGTTCCAGGGTCCATTCGCGAAGCTGACGGCTGTTGATCGCCCGTTTGGGTCTTTTGCCGTAGAGCAAGCCGACGCCCCAGATGCGGTCCTTTTCAGAAGACTCCTCGAGGAAATGCACCAAGGCGGCCACTTTGGTCTTGGTCGATTGGGTGGCGTCGAGTGCGCTGAACATGCGGACAAAATGCTGCACGGCTCAGGGTTGATTCATCTGCACATCCTGTGCATAGGAACGCACCTCCTGGTCGGCATCGGTCCGGGCAAGTTGGTCGATCTCGGATTCGAAAAGGGCAACGAAGTCGGGGTCTTTTCCATTCAAATACAAAAGGGTCAGGATGCGTATTTCCTTCCAATCATCATACAATCCAATGCCCACTGCGGTTCTCAAGAGGTTGCTGTTCTGCGCGTCAAAGAGCGCTTCCATGAGCTCCAGTCGGCGGCCTTTCGTGGGGCGATCCCGCAGTTCCATCAGGAATTGCAGGTCGTTCTTCTCCTCCAGCCAAAAGACTGGTTGGCGGTTATCCGGGTCGATCTTGAGATAATGTACCGATCCGTGGAAGGGCACTTCGATGGTGTCGCTCCTGCCTCTGATGCGCAGGCCTACAACCGTATCCATCTGGGATCCGGAAATGCGCAGATCCACTGGAACATCCACGGTCTGCTCCTGAAGTTGCTCCATTCGGATCTGCAGGGTTTTCTGAGCGGCGATCAGCCGATAATTCAGCCGGATCATTGGTCGGATTCCCTTTTGGATCAGGTCGTTCCAGAGTCCGGAAGGATGAGGCTCTTTTGAGCTTGTTGGGTCGAACAACTGGCAGCAGATCTCCTTCTGCGTGTCTTCGTCCAGGGTGGAGAGGTACCAGCGTTTGGCCCGAATACCCAAAGAAGAAGTATCTGCGAGCGGGTCGTAGTTCCCGCTGAGATCGGCATAGTAGGAGCGCTTGTTGAAAAGGAATTGAAGCTCGCGTTCCTGCTCCTGTTCGCGCTCTTGCAGTGCGGCAATGCCCCATTCGCCATATCCCTGGAAGCGCCATTGCGCGAGGGCCGCTTCGAATTCAGCAACACTTTGCCCGGAAGTGCCAAAGCTCTCTTGGATCTGGCGGAGCCTCTCATCTCTTTTCTTACCCAATAGAAGCAGGCTGTCTGTTTCCCATTGGATACAAAACCTTTTTCCGATGGATTGTACAAATGCAGGTTCGATCCTTTCCTCCTCCGGGAGCGGAAGGCTCGGAAGTCCACAGATAGGTTGGATGTCTGACGAGGGCACACGGCCTTCGGGCGACTCAATGTCTAAGGCATTCAGGATGGGCTTTTCCCTCTGTGCCAAGGCAATGACCTGGGCTTTGGGAAAGATCTGCAGGAGCTGCGAATGGAGCGGGGCTGCCTGGGTGGGTCCAAAGAATACACTCTTTTGGGAGCCATCCTCCACGATCAGTTGTGCCTCTGCTGGCCAAAGGATGTCCCATTGATCAAGCTTTCCTTCAATGCTGAGCAGCAGCGGACAGTTCCATGAGGCAGGCGCCACAAATGGCCAGGGCATGTCTGTACCAATGGTCCAGCCCTGATCAGGAGCGGTCGATCCCTGCTGAAAAACAATCTGCCGATCCTGTGCCGGGGATCGGACGCGCAACAATGTGCTGTGCTCCTCTTTTTCCAAAGAGCTTTCCTTCAGGATGTTCTTCTGATAGATCCGCAACTCCGTTCGTCTCACAGATCCGCTGTGCAACAGGAGGTGATCGCCTTCGGGCAGATCGTACAGTCGGTAGGTATAGCCGATGGGACCGCCTTTTTCCGGAAGCCTCAGATGCAGTTCGACCCGAGACGGAGACTGCGCCCAAAGCGTCGCGCTCATCAGGAGCAAGAGCAAAGACCAACGGAACATCGAACGAATTTCAGCCAAGATAGAACCGGCAGGGAACAAGCCCATGTATTTGCAGTTTATTAGCAGACGACAAAGGCGGAAGCATCTACCTTTGCCGACTCAATTCGAGTTCGCCCCATGGAGACCCTTATACAGATCACCCAATTCATTCTGAGTCTGTCTTTGCTGATCATCCTACACGAGATGGGGCACTTCATTCCTGCACGGCTTTTCAAGACCCGGGTGGAGAAGTTCTACCTCTTTTTCGATCCGTGGTTTTCATTGGCCAAGAAGAAAATCGGTGAAACCGAATACGGTATCGGATGGCTTCCCTTGGGCGGATATGTCAAGATCTCGGGCATGGTGGACGAGAGCATGGATACAGAGCAGCTCAAGCAGGAGCCGCAGCCTTGGGAATTCCGATCCAAACCGGCCTGGCAACGCCTGATCATCATGCTGGGAGGCGTGACGGTCAATGTGATCGTGGCCTTCCTGATCTATGTAGGTGTTTTGAGCTTCTGGGGAGAAGAGTATCTGCCCACGGCCAATCTCTCCTACGGGATCACTGTGGATGATGGCGCTTACGATATCGGATTGAGAGACGGCGATGCGTTTCTTTCGGTCAATGGCCGGGAGGTGGAAAATTTTGCAGCTGTGCCCATGGAGATCCTACTTGACGGCGAAGGAGAGATCGTGGTTGAGCGGGATGGACGGACGCGTTCTTATGCCTACAGCGAGGTGGACGTCAAGCACCTGATCCAAAGCCAGGGAAACTTTTTGGGCGTGCGAATGCCCTATGTCGCTACGGGTTTTACCGACTCTTCGGCAGCGCAGGCGGCCGGTCTTCAGGTAGGCGACAGTTTGATCGGCCTGAACGGCCAGAGCATGAGTTATTTCCATCAGTATTCCGACAGCATTCCCACCTATGCAGGAAAGAACATCGACCTGCAAGTCATTCGAAACCGACGGGATACCCTGAATTTCCAATTCAAGCTGCCCGCCTCGGGAATGATGGGTGTGTATCCGCGCAGTCCTTCATACTACTTCGAGACGGCGGTGAAGAAATACAATGTGATCGAGGCCATTCCTGCGGCCATTGGACGGGCGGGAAAGGTGTTGTCTGATTATGTTCGGCAGTTCAAGGTCATCTTCAACCCCAGGACGGAGGCCTACAAGCAGGTGGGTGGTTTTGGCACGATCATGAGTCAATTTTCCACGCGATGGGACTGGTATCGTTTCTGGAACTTCACGGCATTCTTGAGCATTATGCTCGCCTTCCTGAATATCCTTCCTATCCCCGCACTGGATGGCGGACATGTGGTCTTCACTCTCTGGGAGATGATCACCGGGAAGCCCGCACCCCAAAAAGTACTGGAGTATGCCCAGATCGCTGGGTTCATCCTGCTCATGACGCTCATTGTACTGGCCAACGGGAACGACCTGTTGAAGGCCCTTCAATGATCGGCTGATTCTTCCGTACTATTTTTAGGGTGATGATCCCCTCAGACTTTTCCCCACTCATGGTCGAGGTGCAGCAATGGATGCTGCAGATGTCTGAGCAGCAGCGCATGCAGAAACTCATGGAATGGAGCGAGGAACAGCCGCATCTGTTTGGGTTTTTGGTGAACCTGGCGGACGACTTTCCTTCCCGCGAGCATCAGGCGCTGAGCCTTCTTCCCCTGGTGGTTCAGGAATCATTTCGTCGGATGGGGATGAGCGTCGATACCGTAGCGCCCGATCTGCTTCAGAAATGCATAGAGGAGCAGGTCGAAAATGCCGAAAAAAAGGAACAGACTGAGGAAGAGAGCGCGCGCATGCTGCATGAGTTGCAGCGTATCTGGGAGTTCTTTTCAGATCTGGAGGCAGGTCAAATGGACGATAGGGAAGATGTGGCCTTGATCCTGCGCATCCTGTTGTCTGCCTTTGAACGATCCGTACCCGAACAGCTGCAATGAGCCCTCGTCAGATAGTCGAACATATGCTCAGCAATGACGCCTTCTCTCGTTGGTTGGGCATCGAGTTGGTGGAGGTTTCAGAAGGGAACTGTGTGCTGCGGATGCAGGTGCGCGAGGAGATGACCAATGGCTTTCATATCCTGCACGGCGGCGTGAGTTATTCATTGGCCGACAGTGCCCTGGCCTTCGCTGCCAACACACATGGCCGGCATTCCCTGAGTGTGGAAACGAGCATTTCACATCTGAGGGCCGTTCAGCCGGGTGAATGGCTGACCGCGCGATCTTCAGAGCGCAAAGCAGGTCGGAGGACAGGCGTATATGACATAGAGATCCTCAATGATCAGCAGCAGTGTGTGGCGCTATTTCGAGGACATGTATTTCGGACGGATAAAAAATGGGAACAATGATTCAAAAGGCTTTTCTGATCGATGGAGTGCGTACTGGTGTGGGTGCCTTTGGAGGCAGTCTGTCGGCGGTCCGTGCAGATGATCTGGCCGCGCATGTGCTCCGCGCACTGATGGAACGGCATCCCGGACTCGACCCTAAGAAGATCGATGATGTGCTGATGGGTTGTGCCAATCAGGCTGGAGAAGACAACCGCAATGTGGCTCGAATGGCTTCGCTCTTGGCTGGTTTGCCGTGGTCGGTCCCCGGGGAAACGATCAACCGCCTGTGTGCCTCGGGCATGTCTGCAGTGGCGCAGTCGCGCCGAGCGATCCTGGCGGGCGAAGGGGATCTCTTTCTGGCCGGTGGGGTGGAGCAGATGACCCGCGCGCCCTATGTCATGAGCAAGCCGAGCAAGGCCTACGGAACGGATGCCCGGATGCACGACTCCAGTTTTGGCTGGCGCTTTGTGAACCCGGAGATGCAGCGTCTCTACGGGACCGAAGCCATGGGCGAAACGGCCGAGAACCTGGTCGAGCGCTTCGGGATAGGTCGGGAAGATCAGGACCTGTTCGCCTGCAACAGCCAGAAGAAGGCCGCCGCAGCACAGGAAAAGGGAATCCTGGCCGAGGAGATCGTTCCGATCAACATACCAAGGAGAAAGCAAGACGACCTGATCTTCGACCGAGACGAATTCATGAAACCGCAGTCCAGCCTCGAGGGGCTGGCCAGACTTCGACCAGCCTTCCGGAAGGAGGGGAGCGTAACAGCAGGCAATGCCTCTGGACTCAACGACGGTGCAGCTGCCCTACTGATCGCATCTGAGGCGGCAGCTGAATCCAACGGTCTGGAACCATTGGCGGAGATCGTTGCCTCTGGCGTGAGCGGTGTGGAGCCCAGGATCATGGGGATCGGACCGGTGCATGCGGGCGAGAAGGCCCTTCAACGCGCTCAGCTCGGCCTGAAGGACATGGATGTGATCGAACTCAACGAAGCTTTTGCCGCACAGGTTCTGGCATGTACCCGGCAGATGGGCCTAAAGGACAACGACCCGCGTATCAATCCGAACGGAGGCGCCATTGCCATTGGACACCCCCTGGGAATGTCCGGGGCACGCATCGTATTGGCTGCGGCTCGTGAACTCAGGCGTTCGGGTGGTCGCTATGCACTTGTGAGCATGTGTATTGGAGTGGGGCAGGGATATGCCGTCGTACTGAAGAATCCGCAGGCATGATCTACGCTTTCGAAGGTTTCCGCCCGGTCGTCCACGAGTCGGCCTTTGTGCATCCGCAGGCGAGCATCATCGGCAATGTCATCATTGGCAAGGAAGTATATGTCGGGCCTGGCGCAGCCATACGGGGAGACTGGGGCCGAATTGAAGTGGGGGACGGGGCGAACATTCAGGAGAATTGTGTGGTCCACATGTTCCCCGGTGTAACCGTTGTTCTGGAAGAGATGGCGCACATCGGCCACGGAGCGATCATCCACGGTGCCCGGATCGGACGCAATGCCCTGATCGGCATGAATGCGGTGATCATGGACAAGGCCGAGGTCGGTGCAGAGAGCATTGTGGGCGCGCTGAGTTTTGTGCGCAGCGAAATGCTGATCCCTGAACGAAGCCTGGTCGTTGGCAATCCGGCGAAAGTGCTGCGGAAAGTGGAAGACAAAATGGTGGACTGGAAGACACTGGGTACTGAATTGTATCGGAAACTGCCGGCCCAAAGCCATGAAAGCTTGGTCCCTTGTGAACCCTTGAGGGAAGAGGAACCCGACCGACCTGCGCAGCGAACGGATTACCTGCCCTGGTCAAAGTGAGTATCGACCGATCTGCTGAAGAAAAAACAAGACACCATACTTTAAATTTAACCGCTATACACCACCCAGTCATGAACAGGAACCTTCTTCCATTAGGAGTTGCCTTGATCGCCGCATCCTGCGGCCAACAGGAACAGAACAGCCAAGCTGAAACGACCATGAACTATCCAGAGACCCGCAAAGGCGATGTCTATGACGAATATTTTGGAACCCGTGTGGACGACCCCTACCGCTGGCTCGAGGACGATCTTTCGGAAGAGACGGCTGAATGGGTCAGGGCCGAAAATGAGGTGACCTCGGCCTACCTTTCTGAGATCCCGGTTCGCGAAGGTCTTCGTGCGCGTTTGGAGGAACTGTGGAACTATGAAAAGATCGGAGCGCCGTTCGAAGAGGGCGACTACAGTTATTGGTACCGCAACGACGGCATGCAGAATCACTATGTGCTCTACCGCAAGAAAGGCGATGGTCCGGAGGAGGTCTTCCTCGACCCCAATGGTTTTTCAGAAGACGGCACCACCTCTCTTTCCGGGGTGAGCTTTACCGAAGACGGAAGCATGATCGCCTATCAGATATCGGAGGGCGGAAGCGACTGGCGGAAAGTCATTGTGATGCGAACAGAGGACGGAGCCATCATAGAGGATACGCTGCGGGACGTGAAGTTCTCTGGCCTTTCCTGGCTGGGCAATGAGGGCTTTTTCTATTCGAGTTACGACAAACCCGAAGAGGGCAGTGTACTCAGCGGAAAGACGCAGCAGCACAAACTCTATTTCCACAGGCTGGGAACACAACAAACTGAAGATGAACTTATTTTCGGAGGGGACGACCGCATCCGCAGATATGTTTCCGGCTCGGTCACCCGCGATCAGCAATGGTTGGTGATCTCTGCCGCAATATCCACCACCGGCAATGAATTTTATTTGATGTCCCTGGCCGATGATTCCAGAACGCTTGTTCAGGTCGTGGATGACTTTGAGAATGAATACGGCGTGGTGCACAGCGAGGGAAACACCTTCTATCTTCAAACCAATTATGAGGCGCCGAACAGCCGCATCATGGTAATGGACGCCACCAAGCCCGATCGCAGCAATTGGAGCGAACTCGTGGCAGAAACCGAGATGCCTCTGAATGCCTCCACGGGTTGCGGAAAGATCTTTTGCAGTTACCTGAAA
>RFXV01000064.1 GCA_009921445.1 Flavobacteriia bacterium | reverse complement strand
TCTTCTGGAATCTTGGAAGGCACAGGGAAAACTCAACGGACAGCAGTTCATCGCTGAAACCATTGTTACCTCTGACCTGCTTCAGGAAATGGCAAAGGCCTATGGAGTCGATTGCCAGATCTGCCTGACGGGCTTCAAATGGATCGCTGACCTGATCCGCAAGGAGGAAGGCAAAAAGACCTTCATCGGCGGTGGAGAAGAGAGCTACGGCTATCTGGTGGGTGATTTTGTACGCGACAAGGACGCTATTGGATCGGCCGCACTCATTGCAGAGGCAGCGGCTTGGGCAAAAGCCAAGGGCAGCAGCTTCTTTGGTGAGCTGGAAGCCATCCATTTGCGCTTCGGGCTCTATGAGGAATCCCTGAAGAGCGTTACCAAAAAAGGAAAGGATGGTGCTGCGGCCATAAAGGCCATGATGGACCGACTGCGCAGCACGCCCCCAACTGCATTGGCCGGTTCCAAAGTGATCCGGATCAAAGACTTCGAAAAGGGTGCTGAATACGACCTAGTCAGTGGTTCGCGTGCAACGATCGACCTTCCCCGCTCCAATGTGCTTCAATTCTTCACCGAAGATGGATACAAGATCACGGCACGTCCGAGCGGAACAGAACCCAAGATCAAATTCTACATCTCTCTGCGCTCCGAAGTGGGCAATACGGAGGAACTGCGTGAGCGCAGGGTCGAGTTGAAGAAATTGAACGAGCAACTCATTGCAGAGATCAGCAGTTGATTGAAGTGTAGTTGAAAAAAAAGTAAGACTCAGTCTACGATGGCGGTGAAATAAAATGAAATACCTTTCTTTGACTCCTCGAAAAACGAGAAAGAAAGACCCATGAAAAACACCTATCGATTCATTCTTTTGGTCTCCGTACTGCTGCTGATCTCCTGCGCCTGCGCATAGGACTGCTCAGCACAATACGATTTGAAAGGAGGGTCTAGGCCCTCCTTTTTCTTTCGTTTTCATCCAGGTAGATCTTCCGAATGCGCAAATGACCGGGAGTCACCTCAACATATTCATCGGCCTGTATGTATTCGAGCGCTTCTTCCAAACTGTGCTGGATAGCGGGTGCAATGCGCATTTTCTCATCTGCACCGGCTGAGCGGACGTTGCTGAGCTTCTTTTCTTTGGTCACATTCACCACCAGATCGCCGGCCCGGCTGTGTTCCCCGATCACCTGGCCCATGTAGATGGCTTCTCCAGGATCGACAAAAAATTTACCCCGGTCCTGAAGTCGGTTCAGTGAATACGGAATGGCTGAACCCGTATCTCCTGAGATAATGGAACCGTTCTGCCGTTCGGGGATCTCCCCTTTGTGCGCCTCATAGGCGAGAAAACGATGGTTCATGATCGCTTCGCCAGCCGATGCGGTGAGCAATGCATTTCGCAATCCGATCAACCCACGCGAAGGCACCTTGAATTCCAGAAGCATGCGGTCAGCTTTCGGACGCATATTCAACAATTCGCCCTTCCGCAGCGTCACCATCTCCACGGCCTTTCCAGAGACCGTTTCTGGAAGATCGATGCTGAGCTCCTCCACTGGCTCAGAGCGAACACCCTCCACCTCCTTGATGATCACCTGAGGCTGACCGATCTGTAGTTCATATCCCTCGCGGCGCATGGTCTCAATAAGTACACTGAGGTGCAATACGCCGCGCCCATACACCTGATAGGCATCTGCTGAATCCGTTGCTTCCACGCGCAAGGCCAGATTCTTTTCGGTCTCTCGCTCCAGCCGGTCTTTGAGGTGTCTGGACGTCACATACTTTCCTTCTTTTCCGAAAAAGGGTGAATCGTTGATCGTGAAGCGCATGCTCATCGTGGGCTCATCGATGGCAATGGTCGGCAATGCCTCCGGCGTTTCCGAATCTGCCAGGGTGTCGCCAATATCGAATCCCTCCAGACCAGAAACCGCGCATATATCGCCTGCGCGCACCTCATCGGTCTTGGACTTGCCCAGTCCCTCAAAACTGAAAAGCTCCTTCACCTTTGCCCGAAGTTGCTGCCCATCCCGTTTGATGAGGACCACCTGCTGATTGCCCTTCAAGCAGCCGCGATGCAGTCGGCCAATGGCCATCCGCCCTGTGTAATTGGAATAATCCAAAGAGGTCACCAGCATTTGCACCGACCCCTCCTCTGTCGATGGGGCCGGGATCTCATGCAGGACGGTATCCAACAAAAAGGAAATATCCTCCTGAGGTGTGTCCCATTCAGGCCCCATCCAATTGTTCTTGGCGGAACCGTAGACCACTGGAAAGTCCAGTTGTTCTTCACTGGCATCCAGCGAAAACATCAGATCGAATACCTTTTCGTAGGCGAGATCCGGTTCGCAGTTGGGCTTGTCCACTTTGTTGACAACGACAATGGGCTTGAGTCCGAGCTCGAGTGCCTTTTGAAGAACAAAGCGCGTCTGTGGCATGGGGCCTTCAAAGGCATCCACGAGTAAAAGAACACCGTCAGCCATATTCAGCACGCGCTCCACCTCACCTCCAAAGTCGGCGTGGCCCGGTGTATCGATCAAATTGATCTTCACCCCTTTGTATCGGACAGAGACATTCTTGCTCAAGATGGTGATGCCCCGCTCACGCTCGAGGTCGTTGTTGTCGAGAATGAGCTCTCCTGTCTCCTGATTCTCACGAAAGAGTTCGCAATAATGGAGGATCTTATCGACCAAAGTGGTCTTGCCGTGATCGACGTGGGCGATGATGGCGATGTTGCGTAGTTCCAAGGGCTGCCAAAAAAAATTCGCGCAAAGGTACATCCGTGCTCCACTGAGCAGACTAAAAAAACCATAGCTCCGCAGGCTATGGGTCAAACAGCGTTTGAACGATCAGAAAAAGAAGAACCGGATCGACTGAAAGGAGTGCAGAGTTAAAATGACGAACGGATGACCGCATTGACTAATTTTGACTTTCATCAATCAATCATCATGATCACAAAAGAACAGGTAACAGCAGCGCAGGAGGAATGGGGAGCGGGTGTCGTTCGCATCGGAGCGCTGAAAGAGGAACGTTCGGCATGTGAAGAGTTCACTTCTGCCTTCCTCGATAAGCTTTATGGATTCCATTTGGGAGAAGTGCTTTTCAAGCCCACAAAATGTGAGATCGAGCAGTTCCGCCCCAGCAAGGACATGGCCACCTCGTACTTCATCGCTGGCGAGGGAAGAAGCTGCAAGGAAGACGGCGGATTCGCGATCAATCCATGGACCAAGGTGCGCTTTGAGAATGCGGGCATGGTGCTGAAAGAAGATCAAGCCATCGCCATGGGCAACTACTACTTCACCGATCTGAGCGGAGCGGAGACCAAGGTCGAGTACACCTTCGGCTATCAATTGCACGAAGGACGGCTGCACATCAATCTGCATCACTCTTCTCTCCCCTACGCACACTAGCGTTCTGAGAAAACCATTTCTAAAGTGCAACGAGCGGCCCTGTTTTCAGGGTCGCTCGTTGGTTGAAACAACCCCCAATGACCTGCACCCGCTCAAATGCGCAATAAGTACACCGACCTGATCGAGCAGAGCTTCGACTGGCCTCAGGAGGATTTTCTCGTCCGGGGGGAGCAGTTGCATTGGCACGATATCCCGCTCATGGAGCTGATTCGCACCTACGGAACACCGTTGAAGATCTCCTACCTGCCCAGGATCGGTCAGCAGATCCAAAAGGCACGGGCCCTGTTCCATCTGGCCATGTCCAAGGCAGATTATCAGGCGGATTATCACTATTGCTACTGCACCAAGAGCTCGCACTTTGCCTTCGTATTGGACGAAGTCCTGAAACACAAGGCCCATTTGGAGACCTCGTCCGCTTTTGACATAAACATCATCGAAAAGCTCGTCGGACAAGGTAAGCTGACCAACGCGCACTACATCATTTGCAACGGGTTCAAGACGGCCGCCTACCTCGATAATATTGCCCGACTGCGAGAAAATGGATTCGAACACGTCATCCCGGTGCTGGATCATGCAAACGAAGCCGATGAACTGGCCAAACGCACCAACAAACCACTGGACATCGGCATCCGCATTGCATCAGAAGAAGAACCGAAGTTCGCCTTCTATACCAGTCGTTTGGGCATCGGTTACAAAGACATTGTTCCCTTCTACGAGCAGCGTCTCCAAGACGACGGACAGTTTCGTCTGAAGATGCTTCACTTCTTCATCAACACAGGCATCAACGACACCGCCTATTACTGGAGCGAATTGCTCAAATGCGTGCATGTATACTGTGCCTTGAAAGAGGTGTGCAGCGACCTTGATTCGCTGAATATCGGCGGCGGATTCCCCGTAAAGAACTCCCTTGGATCCAACTTCGATCATGCATACACCGGGAAAACTGGAACATGATCGATGGTTCGTTCATGACGAGTCTGCCGGATACCTGGGCGATCAACAAACGCTTCATCCTTTTGGCCATCAATCGCTGGGATCAGCCCTACGAACGCTGTTTGTTGGGCGGACTGACCTGCGACAGCGACGATTACTACAATTCTGAACAGCATTCCAACGCCATCTACATGCCAAAGAAAAGTGCGGACGAAGATCTGTACATCGGCTTTTTCAATACCGGCGCCTACCAGGAATCATTGGGCGGTTACGGCGGCATTCAGCATTGTCTGCTCCCCGCTCCAAAACACCTACTGATCGACCTGGATGAGGAAGGCCACTTACAGCATCGACTGTTTGCTGAGCAACAGGGCCCCGAAAGCATGCTGAATATACTGGGCTACTAAATATCGATCATGAAAGGACCCGTCTCCCAATTCGCAGAACACCACTTTCGTCATTTCAATGCGGCTGCCCTGATGGATGCCGCCAAGGGCTATGAGAACCATTTGGCGAAAGGCGGAAAAATGATGATCACCTTGGCTGGCGCCATGAGCACAGCTGAACTTGGAGTCAGCCTGGCCGAAATGATCCGGCAGGATAAAGTGGCCATCATCTCCTGTACCGGTGCCAACCTCGAAGAAGACCTGATGAATCTTGTGGCCCACTCGCACTATGAGCGGGTGCCGCATTACCGGGATCTAAGACCGGAAGATGAACGCGCACTCCTTGACCGTGGACTCAATCGGGTGACCGATACCTGCATTCCCGAAGAAGAAGCCTTCAGGAAACTACAAGGCCATTTTGAGATGCTTTGGAAAAAAGCTGAAGACAAAGGGCTGCGCAAATTCCCGCACGAATTCATGTACGATCTGCTGCGCTCCAAAGCGCTGGAACCGGACTACCAGATCGACCCTGCACACAGCTGGATGCTTGCCGCAGCCGAAAAAAACTTGCCGCTTGTCGTCCCTGGATGGGAAGACAGTACATTGGGCAACATATTCGCCTCCTATTGTATCCGCAAGGAACTGAATGCACGAACCATACGATCGGGCATCGAGTACATGGAATTCCTGGCCCAATGGTATCCTGAGAATTGCATGGGCCAGGGGCTTGGATTCTTCCAGATCGGTGGCGGAATTGCCGGAGATTTTCCCATCTGTGTTGTGCCCATGCTTTATCAGGACCTCGAGCAGACCGACACCCCTTTTTGGAGCTACTTCTGCCAGATCAGCGACAGTACAACGAGCTACGGTTCCTATTCAGGTGCGGTACCCAACGAGAAGATCACCTGGGGCAAACTGGATGTGGAGACACCCAAGTTCGTGATCGAAAGCGATGCGACCATTGTAGCGCCCCTGATCTTCGCCTGGGTGCTCGACTGGTGACCTCACGGGTCTGAAGACCCTCGATCGTAAGATCATTTGAGCGGCAGTTTCACATCCCACCAACTCTTTTCTACCGAAGCGCCGTAGCGCTCGTAGAAATCAATGGCGGGCTGATTCCAATCCAGCACCTGCCACTGCACGCTGGGCCAACCCTGTTCTTTCGCATGATGAACCACCTGATCCAATAGGCGCTTGCCAATGCCTTTTCCCCGGTGCACCTCCTGGACAATAAGGTCCTCCAAATAGCCGCAGGGGCCTTTCCAAGTGGAAAAACGGATGTAGCAGATCGCCAATCCAATGACCTCACCTTTTTCCTCTGCCACCCATCCATAGGCCAGCTTTTGGTTGAATAGTACATCCTGCAGCAGCTGCTCGTCGATGACCACTGCATCGGGTTCACGCTCGTACACGGCCAGCTCCTTGATGAGCTGAAGAACATCCTTGATGTGTTCGGGGCGGATCGCTTCGATCTGAGGAGCATTCATAACTTATGACTTATCCAATCAAATATGAGGAAAAACACCTCGGTCTTATTTGGCAGCAGGCAGGAGAAATTTGGATATTTGTCCATACCCCCCATTCCATGAAATTACCACAAACCCTTGGCGAATACATTGTAGAAAATCAAAAGGATTTTCCCTACGCTTCCGGTGAACTCAGTCAGCTATTGAGTTCTATACGAATAGCCGCCAAGGTCGTCAACCGCGAGATCAACAAAGCCGGGCTTGTGGACATCCTCGGGCAGGCCGGTAATGAGAATGTACAGGGCGAGGACCAAATGAAACTCGACGTCTTCGCGGATGAAGTTTTCATCCGTGCCCTGCGCGCCCGCGGCGAAGTATGCGGGGTCGCCTCCGAAGAAAATGAAGACTACATCGCCTTTGACGACCCCATTCACGGCACCAGCAAGTACGTGGTGCTCATCGATCCATTGGACGGATCCTCGAATATCGACGTGAACGTCTCGGTCGGCACGATCTTCAGCATCTACAGGCGGGTGACCGACATCGGAAGTCCTGTGACTCTGGAAGATTTTCTTCAGCCCGGACATCAGCAAGTGGCCGCTGGTTATGTGGTCTACGGTTCGAGTACCATGATCGTATACACCACGGGAAACGGAGTGAATGGCTTCACCTTTGATCCGGGCATCGGCAGTTTCTACCTGAGCCATCCCAACATCAG
This sequence comes from Flavobacteriia bacterium, assembly GCA_009921445.1. Classification (GTDB taxonomy): domain Bacteria; phylum Bacteroidota; class Bacteroidia; order Flavobacteriales; family Schleiferiaceae; genus RFXV01. Next base: position 2,890 of record RFXV01000064.1, on the reverse strand, counting down.
CATTCCGGAAAGTGGGAAGATCTACTCGATCAATGAGGGCAACTATGTGCACTTCCCCGAAGGAGTGAAGAAATACCTGAAATATATTCAAGAGCTCGACCCCGATACCAACCGACCCTATTCTTCACGTTACATCGGTTCGCTGGTGTCGGACTTCCACAGGAATATGCTCAAAGGCGGTATCTACCTCTACCCGAGAGGAACCAAGGCACCCAATGGAAAGCTCAGGCTTCTCTACGAGTGCAATCCACTGGCTTTCATCGCTGAACAGGCCAACGGAAAGGCCTCTGACGGAACCCAGCGGATCATGGATCTCCAGCCCACAGAACTGCACCAACGGGTTCCGTATTTCATTGGTTCCAGCAAAATGGTCGAAGAGGCAGAACGTTTTCTCAAAGAGCACGGCGAATAGCCGGTCCACCCCTGTGAATCTTCGTATTTTGCCGGCTGTTTTTTAAACATGGCCGCGACCAAATACATATTCGTCACCGGCGGGGTGACCTCCTCACTCGGAAAAGGCATCATCGCTGCTTCGCTGGCCAAGCTGCTTCAAGCACGCGGTTATTCGGTCACCATTCAAAAGCTCGACCCATACATCAATATCGATCCAGGCACCCTGAATCCCTACGAACACGGAGAGTGCTATGTCACCAATGACGGAGCGGAGACGGATCTTGACCTGGGCCATTACGAGCGTTTTTTGAACCGGCCGACCAGCCAGGCCAACAACGTGACCACAGGAAGGATCTACCAGTCAGTGATCGAGAAAGAGCGGAAGGGCGAATTCCTGGGTAAAACGGTTCAGGTCATACCGCACATCACCGACGAGATCAAGCATCGGATCAAACTCTTGGGCGATACAGGAGAATTTGAAGTCGTCATCACGGAGATCGGCGGAACGGTGGGCGACATTGAAGCATTGCCGTATATCGAATCTGTGCGTCAGCTGATATGGGAACTCGGAGACGATTGCTGTGTCGTGCACCTGACACTTATCCCCTACCTGGCCACCACCGGCGAGCTCAAGACCAAACCCACACAACACAGTGTAAAAACACTTTTGGAATCTGGCCTACAGCCAGATGTCCTAGTTTGCCGTTCAGAACACGACCTGTCCGACGACATCAAGCGGAAACTGGCCCAATTCTGTAACGTGCGCAAAGAAGCCGTCGTGGAATCCCTGGACGCTAAGACCATCTACGCAGTTCCTGTTCTGATGCAGAATGAAGGACTGGATCAGGTGGTGCTCAAAAAACTCGGACTTCCCCTTCAAGGCGAATCGGACCTGAAGAACTGGAAAGAATTTCTCAGTAAGCTGGAATACCCCAAGAAAGAAGTGGAGATCGGGCTGATCGGAAAATATGTCGAACTGAAAGATGCGTACAAGTCCATTGTTGAGGCTTTCATCCATGCAGGAGCAGAAAACGAGTGCCATGTGAAACTCAAGTGGATCCACTCTGAAAGTCTGAGCGAGCATGAAATGAGCGAGCAGATCAAAGGGCTGAACGGTGTGTTGGTGGCGCCAGGATTTGGCGACCGCGGTTTTGAAGGCAAGCTAGAAGCGGTCCGGTATGCACGTGAAGAAGGCATTCCCTTTTTGGGCATCTGTCTGGGCATGCAGGCCGCAGTGATCGAATACGCTCGAAATGTCCTGGGACTCGAAAACGCCCATTCGACAGAGATGGACTCAGATTCGGCACATCCAGTGATCGATCTGATGGACGATCAGAAAGAGATCAGCAACAAAGGCGGTACCATGCGGCTCGGAGCCTACGATTGCGTATTGCGGGAGGGCAGTAAGGCCGCTGAGATCTACAAGAGGAGAGAGATCAATGAGCGGCACCGACACCGCTACGAATACAACAACGCCTACAAGGATCAACTCACCGAGGCCGGATTGATCGCAAGCGGTGTGAACCCCGATACAGGTTTGGTGGAGATCGTGGAGATCGAACAGCACCCCTGGTTCCTCGGCGTGCAATTCCATCCCGAATACAAAAGCACAGTGATCAATCCACACCCGCTGTTCGTGGGTTTTGTCAAAGCCGCATTGCTGCACAAAAGCTCGGTGAATTAAGCAGAAGAAAAACGTGAGAAAACCAGATCTCAATTCCATCATAGGTTTCATGCTGATCGGACTGATCCTGATCGGCTACAACTATTATTTCGCACCTCAGACAGCGCCCGAACCAAATGCTACAGAGGAGGTGGCTCCAGGTACGGAACAAGAAGAAGGCACGAACCAGCAAGCCGTCACTGCAGAGGTCGCCATCAGTGATTCGATGAACGACCTGCAATTGCGTCAGGAATCCGGCCTGTTCTATTCGCAGGTGCAAGCAGCGGCACGGGAAGAATTCTTCACCCTGGAGAACGAGCAGTTAAAACTCGTTTTCAGCTCCAAGGGTGCACGCATCGTAAAAGCAGAACTCAAGAAATACAACACCTACGACAGCCTCCCCATCCGTCTGATCGACTCGGCCCATGTCTGGCAGCTGCTCATGCAGTCTGAGCGTTTGTACCGCAGCGCTGATCTTCATTTCCAGGTGGAAGAAAGATCCAACGCTCTGGTCTTCACTGCACCCACCCTGAAAGGTGCACCCCTGTCCCTCTCCTTTGAACTCAAGGACGATTCCTACGAGTTGCTTTGGGATGTGGACATGAACGGACTGGGCTTTACGGAGACCGCCCTGGAATGGGGCGTCCAAACGGTGCGCCAAGAGAAGAATATCGAGAACGAAGGACAACAAACACAGCTGCATTATCTGCTAAAGGAGAAAGACAAGCACAAGGAGTTATCGGCCAATTCGGTCAAAGAAGTGGAAAAGGAAGAGGTGCGCTGGGTAGCCTACAAACAGCAGTTCTTTTCTTCGATCATCCAACCTGACGAACC
>RFXV01000063.1 GCA_009921445.1 Flavobacteriia bacterium | reverse complement strand
CCAAAGGGAACCAATGTCAATTTTCTCGAAGAGCGGAACGGGCAGTTCTTCATCCGGACTTTCGAGCGGGGAGTGGAGGAGGAGACCCTGAGTTGCGGCACAGGGACGGTAGCTGCAGCCTTGGTCCTTGCGCTTCAAAATGGATGGAAAAAAGGTCCGGTCACATTGAATGCACCCGGTGGAGTACTGAGCGTAGATTTTCTAAGAACCGGAAACGGTTTTGGTTCCGTCACTTTATGTGGTCCGACCGCACAGGTTTTCTCAGGGCGATTGGAACGAGGATGAGCCAAAGCAACCTCACTGCTCTCCGCACGGTTCAGGAGAAAGATCTGGACCTCTTGCTGCGCTGGGAAAATGATCCGGAATTCATGGCATCGGCCGATCCACATCGGGCGTATTCCAGGGTGTTGCTGGAAAGATATATTCAACACGCTGTGGATGACCTTTTTACAGTCGGACAGTTCAGATACATCATCGAAGAAGCCCATTCAAAGCGCGCCATTGGGCACATCGATCTGTACGATCTGGACACTGATCACCTGCGTGCAGCCGTCGGCATTCTGATCGCAGAAAAGAAGTACCGCAGACAAGGGCATGCACGAAGAGCCCTTGAGCTGATCCAACAACGGGCATTTGAAGAACACCGCCTGCATCAGTTGTATGCTTTTGTGTCCAAGTCGAACCGTGCGAGCATGAAACTCTTTGAGGGGGCAGGCTTCAGTGCTTCAGGAGAACTCAAGCAATGGGTGTTCTCTGCGGATGGACATCAGGATGTATTCGTGTATCAGAAATTTCATTCCTCTTGAACAAGGCGCTCCCCATTTGGTCGGCATTGCTGATCGCGATTCTTTGCCTTGCCCAGTGCCAGCAGGCGAGCCATGAGACCGCTTCCATTCCCGATAAGCCCGTCTGGTGGAACCATGCGGATTCAGTTGGTTATGTGGGGATCGAGACTTGTAAGAGTTGCCACTATGACATCTATCAGAGTTATCGAGAAACCGGTATGGGCCGTTCGTTCGGTCGGGCCACTGCCCAAAGGAGCGCTATGGATTCTGGCCACACAGACTTGTTCGATTCCATTGGTCAATGGTCTTACCGCATGCATGTCGGATCCGATGGCCTCTTTTTGAGAGAATCCCGGTCGGTCGGAACAGATACCCTGCATCGTTTATCGCAGAAGGTGGATTATATCATTGGGTCAGGGCAGCACACCAATTCCCATCTGATGGACAGAATGGGCTATATCCATCAAATGCCGTTTACCTATTACACCCAAAATGGGGTGGCCGATCTGCCGCCGGGTTTTGAAAATGGATTCAATGAACGCTTCGATCGACCGATCGGCCTGGAGTGCATGAGCTGTCACAACGCCATGCCCACGGAATTTGTGGCAGGATCCACAAATAAGTTCAGTAAGCTTCCGGAAGGCATCGATTGCGAGCGATGCCATGGTCCGGGCGCAGCACATGTACGCAAGATCATGAGCGGGTCGATCACAGACACGGCAAAAGAAGCGGACCCGAGTATCGTTAACCCCAAAAGGCTGACTGCGGAACTTCGGATGGAGATCTGTCAGCGTTGCCACCTTCAGGGCAATTCGGTGCTGCAGGAGGGCAAGTCTTTTTTTGATTTCAAGCCGGGAATGAAGCTGGCTTCTGTGTTGGATGTATACATGCCGCGTACACAAGGCGACAAGGAGGAATTCATCATGGCCGGACATGTTCAGCGCTTTCGGATGAGCGCCTGTTTCTTGAATTCTGATGGTCAGTTTGTCTGCACCAGCTGCCACGACCCGCATGTGGCCGTCGCCCATACAGACAACTCGGTGTTCAACTCGAAGTGTATGTCCTGTCACGGATCATCAGAAAAAGAGGGCTGCACAGAGCAGCTGAGCCGCCGCAGAGAAACGGGCGATGATTGCAGCGGATGCCACATGCCGCTCAAGGGAAGTGCAGATATACCCCATGTCCGCGTGCACGACCATTACATTCGTATTCCCAACACGATTCCTGAAAGCCCCAGCACAGTGAAGAACGGACTCTATGCGGTCAACAACCCAAAGCCCTCGCGGCAGAGCCGGATCCGGGCGTATTTGCAGCAATACGAACGCTTCGATCAGGAGTTGGTCTTGCTCGACTCTGTCGAAGCCTTGCTCAGTGGATCCAATGGCCTCCTGCCAGAACGAATACATCTGAAGTATCTGCGGGCAGATCTCAATGGGATCATCAGGATCGGCCAAGGCTTTCCGCTCGATTCGCTCCTGGAGGAACCTTCTTTGGACAACGCCGGTGCTTGGACGGCCTTCCGTTTGGCCATGGCCTGGAAGGAGGAAGGAGATGACAGATCCCGCTGCGATGCTTATTTCCAGGAAGCCATTCGTCGGGCACCTTTCATATTGGAATTCAGATCGGCCTATGCGGGCTTTCTGGTGGGCGAGGGACGCTGGACCGAAGCGGCGGATGAATACACTTTTGCCCTTGACGAAGATCCTCAGCAAGTAGACTGCCTGAATGGCTTGGGCTACGTTCGCTTGCTCGAGGGCCGATTACAAGAGGCTGAAGAATTGTTTTCCCGCTGTTTGCATTTCGCTCCAGACCATGTGCTGGCGCGCATCAATCGTCTGGTCCTCCGCCAGCAGTCGGCGCATCCTGATGGCTGGAGATCGGACAAAGAGTGGCTGGAACGGTATCATGCGGATCACCCGAAAGTGCGTATTCTGTTGGATCATTTAGGAAGCGCAGGATGAAAAAACTATTGATCTTCTTTTTTACGGCAGGGCTGATCGGAAGTTATTCGCTGTATACCCTATTCGTACAAGACGCCCTTCGTTCCGGTCGAATCATCATTTATCCAGAGAGTGATCAGTGCGCGGTTGTGGCAGAGCAATTGGTCGATTCTGGATTTGTAGAGCGCGGTGATGCGCTGATGTGGTTGTGCCGGCTCAAAGACATTTCAACTTTCTCGCCAGGCATTTATCGAATAGAGGAAGGAGACCCGATCCGGAATCTGTTCAATCGCTTTCGATCGGGAGCCCAAGAACCCATTCAACTGACCATCACAAGCAGCAGCAGTTTGGATGTGTTGAGCAGAAAGCTCGCAGCCCAGTTGATGGAAGATTCGGCTGCATTTTCAGATTATCTGCACTCCGAAGATGCTGGCCGTGAACTCGGTCTCGAGCCACATGAACGCTCTTCGGTCATATTGCCCAATACCTACGAAGTGTATTGGACCATGAGCCCAGAACAATTCCTGGATCGAATGCAGGTGGAAAGTGAGCGTTACTGGAGCAGCAGGGATTCACTTCGGGAGCGGATCGGTCTGAGCAGAGTTGAGGTCGTCACCCTCGCGAGCGTTGTACAGGCCGAGACCAATCGCACGGATGAAATGCCCCGTGTCGCAGGCCTTTACCTCAATCGCATCAGGGAGGGCTGGAAGCTGGAGTCCGATCCCACAGCCGTTTACGGCTTCAAAAAGAGCTTTCCCGACAGTGTGATCCGGCGGGTACTCCATGCGCATGTACGTTTCCCTTCCCCGTGGAACACCTATTTGAATGCAGGGCTGCCGCCGGGACCCATTTCCATTCCTTCTCTTCAGGCGGTCGAGTCGGTGATTCATGCCGAACGGCACGCCTATTTTTTCATGGTGGCCAGTGTAGAGCGTCCAGGATATCATGAATTTTCCCGGGCGGATCAATTTGGCAGGCATCAGCGCAAGGCTCGGAAGTATCAACAGTATCTGAACAGAAGGAAGCTGTGATATCTGCCAAGACCAAACTCCAATGGTATTCTGTTCTTTCTGGCGGACTGATCAGGATCTTCGGTCCTCAACGCGCCAAACTTTTTTTTGAGCATGCCTACTGGAGATGGGAGAAACTCAGAGAGGGTCAGCTCACCAATGAGTTCTACGAGCCCTTTTATACCAATGCGTTCGGGCTCTCCAAATCAGATTATGCAGGCAAGGACGTGCTCGATGTGGGCTGTGGTCCCCGAGGGAGCCTCGATTGGGCCGATGAGGTACGGAGCCGAGTGGGCATCGATCCCTTGGCAGATCGGTATCAGAAACTCAATTCAAGGCTCAAGATGGAATTGGTTCAGGGTGCTGCGGAGCAAATGCCTTTCGAAGATGCCTCCTTCGATCTGGTTTGTTGCTTCAACGCGCTGGACCATGTCGACGACCTTCAGGACAGCCTCGATGAGATCTGCCGGGTTCTTCGTCCAGGCGGTCGCTTCTTGCTGATCACCGATATCCATGAGGCTCCGGCCATCTGTGAGCCAACAGTGGTTGGTTGGGATCTGGCCAGTGACCTGCGGGAGCGCTTTGAAATCGTGGATGAAAAACGCCTTCGTCGCTTGAATGGCGTTTATGAAAGTGTCCGTTCAGCCATCCCATTCAAAGAAGACTCAGATGAAGCATATGGATTGCTTCAGCTGCATCTGATCAAAAGACAGGGCTGAAGCACCTCCGGTCTACAGTTCCAGTTCCGGTGTCGTCTGATTGCGAAAGACCAGCTGCTCGTCTTCCCTGTCAATAAGGATGACGGAATCAGCGTCCACATCGCCTTTCAAAATATCTTTTGACAGGCGGTTGAGCACTTCACGCTGTATGATCCGCTTCAGTGGCCGCGCACCGAATTGCGGATCAAAACCTTGAATGGCGAGCCACTCCACTGCCTGTGGCGTGGCATCCACTATGATCCCTTGTTCACCAACACGCCTGCTCAGCAGATCGATCTGAAGCCGAACGATTTTGCGGATCTCCTCTCTATTGAGTGGTGTGAACACGATGGTTTCGTCGATGCGATTCAGAAATTCAGGTCGAAGAGCTTTCCGAAGAAGGGGCAGTAGTTCTCTTCTCACCTGATCCATCTGCTCATCGCGGTCGGCATCAGCCTGCTCGTCCACCATTTCCTGTATCATCTCAGAGCCCAAATTGGAGCTCATGATGATCAGGCTGTTCTTGAAATTTGCCGTCCGGCCCTTGTTGTCCGTGAGCCGACCATCATCGAGGACCTGCAGCAGAAGGTTGAAGACATCTGGATGTGCCTTTTCGATCTCGTCCAGCAGAATGATCGAATAGGGCTTTCTGCGAACAGCCTCTGTGAGTTGTCCGCCTTCATCGTAGCCCACATAACCGGGAGGAGCACCGACCAGACGGCTGACGCTGTGCCGTTCCTGATATTCACTCATATCGATTCGGGTGAGTGCCGATTCGTCCTGAAAGAGATGGTCGGCCAGGGCCTTGGCCAATTCGGTCTTTCCAACGCCCGTGGTGCCCAAAAAGATAAAGGAGCCAATGGGTCTTTGGGTGTCGTTCAGTCCGGCCCGGCTGCGCCTAATGGCATCAGAGACCGCGGCAATGGCCTCTGTCTGTCCGATGATCCTTCTGCCGAGTTCCTCCTCGAGCTTCAGGAGTTTCTCGCGCTCGCTCTCAAGCATTCGGGTAACAGGGATCCCCGTCCACTTGGCGACGACTTCTGCCACATCCTCCCGAGTCACTTCTTCCTTGATCAGGTGGTTTCCATCTTGGCGGGCTTGCAGTTCTTCTTCGGCCGATCTGAGTTCTTCCTCTGTTTCACTGATGCGTCCGTAGCGGATCTCAGCCACTTTTCCATATTCGCCAGCACGTTCTGCCTGCTCAGCTTCGAATCGGTACCGCTCCAATTGTTCCTTGGCACTTTGGATGCGATCGACCATTTCGCGCTCGTTGTTCCAGCGGGCCTGAAGGCCGTTGCGTTCCTCCCGCAGGCCTGCGAGCTCCTCCTTCAGTACGGCGAGCTTTTTTGGGTCATCCTCCCTTTTGATCGCCTCTATCTCGATCTCGAGCTGCATGATGCGGCGGTCGAGGATGTCGATCTCTTCGGGCTTCGAGTTGATCTCCATGCGCATCTTGGAAGCGGCTTCATCGATCAGGTCGATGGCTTTGTCTGGGAGGAAGCGATCGGTGATGTATCGCTGAGACAGTTCAACTGCACTCAATATGGCTTCGTCCTTTATTCGGACCTTGTGGTGGGTTTCGTACTTCTCTTTGATGCCCCGAAGGATGGAGATCGCCGATTCGCGGTCTGGTTCGTCGACAAGAATGCTTTGGAAACGTCTTTCAAGCGCCTTGTCCTTCTCAAAATATTTTTGGTATTCGTTGAGGGTGGTGGCACCGATCGCACGAAGTTCGCCCCGGGCCAGTGCTGGCTTGAGGATGTTTGCGGCGTCCATGGCGCCTTCTCCGCCGCCTGCGCCGACCAATGTGTGGATCTCATCTATGAACAGCACGATCCGGCCATCGGATGAACTTACTTCCTTGACCACCGCTTTGAGCCGTTCCTCAAATTCTCCCTTGTATTTGGCACCCGCGATGAGCGCGCCCATATCCAGAGAGTACAGCATCTTGTCTTTGAGGTTGTCCGGGATATCTCCGCGAATGATTCGATGGGCGAGACCCTCGGCGATGGCGGTTTTGCCCACACCGGGTTCCCCGATGAGGATCGGATTGTTCTTGGTCCTGCGAGAGAGGATCTGGAGTACCCGGCGGATCTCTTCGTCCCGGCCGATCACCGGATCCAGTTTTCCCTGCTGGGCGAGTTCGATAAGGTTTCTGCCGTATTTGTCGAGTGCCTGATATTGCTCTTCTGCCGAATGTGAGCGAACGCTTTGGCCGTTGCGCAATTCCTCAATGGCGTCTTTGAGGTCTCGCGTATTGATCCCTCCATCTTTGAGCATTTGGCTCACGGTGTTCTTTTCATGAAGAAAGGCGAGCAAGAGGATCTCGAGCGAGACGTATTCATCATTGAATTCCTTCAGGAGATCCTCGGCTTTGGTGAGCAGTTTAAGACCATCCTGGCTAAGGTATTGCTGCCCTCCTTCGATCTTGGGCAGTGCATTTAAGCTTTGTTCTAAAGCGGAACGGAAATTCTTAGAATGGAAATTCAATTTTTGAAAGAGGAAGGAGAGGACCTGATTGTCCACCTGAAGCATGCCGATCATCAAATGCACGGGGTCAATGCTTTGATGCTTCTTGCTGAGCGCTGTTTTTTGCGCCTCTTGCATGGCCTGCTGGACCTTGGTCGTATATTTTTCTAAGTTCATGGATCTGATTTAGCCAATAGCAAGGAGCAATCTCCAGACCATAGGGATTTTGGGACGAAATGACGGGGGTGACATCTCAAATAACTGATAGACAGGACATTTTGTCCTTTTGATCGCACAAAAAAGCCATCTCGTCAGAGATGGCTTTTCATTGAATAAGAGAATAGGCTTTTTTATTCGATCACCAGCTTCTTGACCACTGTGTGGCCAGACATCTCGAACTGAACAATGTAAAGACCCGGTGCCCATCCCGCTGTAGGGATCTCAAGAGTCTGTACGCCGCGGTCCACAGATTGCACATCCGAATACAGCTCCTTGCCAAAGAGGCTGTGCACCTGTATAGCCACATCGCTGCGCTCCATGAGCTGGATGTTCATGTGCACCCTTTCCCTTGCCGGGTTGGGGAACAATTCACCAAGGGACACTACACCTGGAATGGATTCTTCCATGCCCACGTAGTAATCAGCTGCATCAAAGGTCTGTTGGAAGCAGAAATCATCTATGGACCATCCTTCGGTCTCGATCCCTTGATCCGATCCAAAGCGGAATCGGAAGATCACCGGACCGGTTTTGGGAATTTCAACGACAATGCTTGCCGGTCTGTATCCATTGGAATTGCTCGTCCATCCCGGCTTGATCACATCAAGTGAGGTGACGAATTGTGTGTTGAACCAATCTGTACGCACATTTCCTACGGTTTCCCAGCTGACTCCACCGTCCTTGGAGATGTCCATGGTTCCTCCATCGTGGTAGCGTTCCGTTTTGTAGCTGTGCATGAAGGAAATGCGGTACCTGTGTGTGGAGTCGATCTCGAAGACAGGTGTGAAGAGGGCCGAAGAATCCCGGTTCCGATAATTGTTGGCCAAATTGACCATCCAGGCGTTGTTGCCACTGAAAGCACCATTCAGACTTGCTTGAGCAGGTGTTCCTTTCTCCCAGAAGGTGTTCCCATCATTGTAGGTGGCATAATTCGAAGTGAACCATTCCTCCTGAGAGGGATCCTCAAAGTCGTTGCAGTAGCCGATGGTATCGATGTTGGCAATGGTCGTGAGAATGACCACTGATTTACAAAGGCTGTCGTCCGCACTGAAATCGTCATTTGTACGGCCGTTCGGGAATTGCGTGTATGCACAAACATTGTGTGCTCCGCTCGTGGCATTGGGCCAAATATTGACGATGGTGTCCCACCTTGTTTTGCCTCTTTGTAGAGGCGGGTCAAAACGAGACATCTGGGAACCGATGAGCACATTGTCTGCCCATACGGTCAGAAGGCAACTGTCCAAGGCACGTGCACCAGAGTTTTCGATCTTGACCATCAATTGGTTGTCGCCCGGGAAAGGGAGGTTGGCAATGGTCTGGATATCGGTGGGTCCAGCACTGTATTGCGGTGGGACATAGAGTTCAAAGTCGTCGATCTCCCAGCCCGTTGAATTGGCAGAAGCGTTGGCGCCCAAAACAAACCTCATGGCCAGAGGCGAGGTGTTATTGTTCATGAAGCCCAAAGGATAGGAAGAGAACACCCAACCATTGGAATTTCCGGTAAACCCAGGCTCGTCGCCAAGACCAGCGATCTGTGATCCGCCGAAATTGGGGTTCCCATACCAGTTGGGGTAATCCGGGAGGGGAGTTACACTGCCCAGCGTTATCCAGTTTCCGTTCTTGAAGTATTGCACCTGTCCGCCATCTCCAGGAGCAAAGTCAAACTTGTGCCAGAAACGGATCTCTGCACCGCTGATGGTGTCAAAACCGATGAAGCGGGGAATGCGCAGCGCCTCTCGTGTATCGTCGCGGTAGTTCTTTCCGGCACCATTGGTCTTCCAACTTCGGGTACCGGAATGGGCGCCTCCTCCGTTCTTTTTTTGCCAAAGTTTGTAGGTTGTTCCACCAGAGTTCCCCATGATGGCAAATCCGTGTTCATCGCGGGCACATGATTCGAAATCGGTGGAGAATGGGATGTTTTGATCCGCGAATCCAGTGGCGTACTGACAGTAGGTATCATTGAAGCTGTAGCCGTCTCCGGAGAGTCCGGTGCTTACACAGATCTCCTGCGCACCAAGCACGTATCCGGGTGGAGTGGAAATGGTATGGTTCACAGATGCGCCAGGCTGCAAAGTGCCCGTCCATGTGTCTGAAACCGAAATGGGCGCACCTCCGCAGGAAGGCGTGACCGTAAGCTGCAGAGGAACACTGGTCACCGCAGCAGATCCAAAATTCTGGATCTTCACGGTAGGTCCAGAACCTCCGGGCAGGTTGATGCTGCCGCCAGGTGAAGTAATGGTCAGGATGCCCACATCTTGAGCGGCTTGATCGTAGACCCTGAATCCGTCAATGGCCACATCAGCTTCTTGTCCGCCGCCTGTCTTCTGGCATACGATGCGCAATTGTACGGTCTGACCAACAAAGGCCGAGAGGTCGATGTGCCGCAGTTTCCATTCATCAAATTCACTGCTCATCGTTTGGTTGGCATTGGACCCCAGGATCGCACCTCCAACAGACTGGAAGTTGTTGCCTGTTTCGGGCTTTACCTGAAATACCAAAGCAGCAGCGTCAGCAGCGTAGAAATGGTACATGAAGTCGACATATGGATTCGTCAGTCCGGTCAGGTCCATGCACTCGCTGATGAGTACAGCGCTGGTGGGTGCATTGCCCCAGTTTCCTTCCGTGTAGAGATAATTCTCACTCTGATATCCTCCATAAGGTCCGGTTCCGTTCGTTGGCGTGAGACCGGTTCCTATGTACCAAGAGAAGTTGGATGCTGAGTTGGGCGGAGGTGCGATGGTCCAGTCCGTGGTGCCCAAAACACCTGCATTGCCTGGACTTCCATTTCCAGCTGTGCTCTGAGGAGGATCAAAATTCAGGAAGTAAGGAAATCCAGAGATCGTTGGGTCGTGCACGATGCTTCGGGGTCCGAGTTCGTTGTTGGTATTGTCCGCATCGCCTACAGCCTCTACCCGAACCTTGATGGAATGCG
>RFXV01000062.1 GCA_009921445.1 Flavobacteriia bacterium | reverse complement strand
ACATCCAAAAGCTGAACACGGCCCTTTACGGAGAAAGGAAGGTCGCGTCTTTGGAGAAGGCAGTAGCACCCGGCCTCAGATCTCGTTTGAATTCAGTCTTGTGGAATTCATACAGCAGCAGTTCAGACCCGACGCAGATGCAGAAAGAGCAGCTCGGGATCGTTGTGGATGCACTGGGCGGGTTGGAACAAGAGGTCGATCGTTTGGCGGCAGCAGTTTTCGCTCTGCATGAGGATCTGCAGCAATTTGGAATGCCTGCATTGCCTCAGGGGATGTCCCGTCAAAAATGAAATGGGGCACAGTGAACACCAGCAGGGGCTGAGGCCTTAATTTTGTCCCAAACCGAACGGATGAATCCATTGGACCAAGTGATCAGCTCGTCGTACACGGGTGAGAAGGCGGTGGCCGAGCTTCGAAGCAGTTTCGATAATGCCCAGCCTTGTCGCCATTTGGTGCTGCCGAATTTTTTGGATGCGGCCCTCGCCAATGAACTGTATGAACATTTCCCCGCCATTGATTCGCTCAATGTCAAGAGGAAAAGTCTGAACGAGGACAAATCCGAAGACTACCATTTTGAACGTTGGCATCCTTCTTTCAGCAAGCTGCGGGAAGTGATATCCAGCCAGGATTTTGCTCAGTGGATGAGCGATGTGACCGGTATCAAGGGCCTGCATACCACTGATGATTCTCTGGGGTCAGGCGTTCACCAGGGCAAGGACGGAAGCTATGTGGATGTGCACATCGATGTGAACATGAATCCGGATAAAGGCCTTTGGCGAAGGATCAATCTGCTGATCTATCTGAACCGGGAATGGAAGGAAGAATACGGCGGTGACCTCGAACTTTGGGACAAGGATATGAGCCGCTGCGAGGTCAAGGTGCCCTGCGATTTCAACCGGGCGGTGATCTTCTACACGGACGAGAATTCACCACACGGATATTCCAAGATCCATCTGCCGGAAGGAGAAACACGCAAAAGCTTCTACACCTATTTCTACACGCCGATCGGGGAGGGGTTCCGCTACAGCGATTCCCGCTTTGTTTCACGGCCAGACGACGCCCTGGGCAAAAGAATGCTCACGCAGATCAAGGAAAGCGTGAAGATCAATGCCAAGAGGATCCTCAAGAATCTGGGCGTCCAATCCCTTGACTTCCAAGACAAGAACAAAAAGAGCTAGATGGGCCAGAACAGGAAGGGCTCAGAGCGCATCCGACCGGATTGGAAGAGCCTGAAAAGAGGGCTCAGTCTTTATCGCTACATCCGTCCCTATCGGGGGACTTTCGCCTTGGGCATGCTTTTTCTGTTCATGTCCAGCGCAGCCAGTTTGGCCTTTCCGAAGTTCTTGGGTGAGTTGGTGAATGCGCCATCCTCTGAGAACTTTTTGGACAAGGTGCAGGAGATCGCGCTGCTTCTCTTCGGCTTGCTCCTGTTTCAGGCATTTTCGAGTTACTTCCGCGTGGTCCTTTTCGTTCGGGTGGCTGAAAAGGCACTGGCGGCGCTTCGTCAGGCAACTTACGACAAGCTCCTGCGGTTGCCCATGGCCTTCTACGGCGGGCGCCGAGTCGGGGAATTGAATTCACGCATTTCCTCTGACATCACCCAGTTGCAGGAAACCTTCACCATCACCCTGGCAGAATTCATCCGCCAACTCATCATCATTGTAGGAGGCATCACCTTGCTGATGTACACTTCCGTTCAACTCACCCTCTTCATGCTGGCCATCTTGCCGGTCATTGTGATCGCGGCTGTTCTCTTTGGGCGATTCATCCGGAAATATTCGAAAAGAGTACAGGCGGAAGTGGCCGATTCGAACACCATTGTCGAGGAGACCCTTCAGGGGATGGCCACCGTGAAGGCGTTTGCCAACGAACACTACGAGTGGACCCGCTACCGGGAGAAGACCAATGAAGTGGCCCGTACGGCGATCAAGGGAGGACACTACCGCGCAGCTTTTTCAAGTTTCATCATCCTTGGTCTTTTTGGCGCTGTGGTGGCGGTGATCTGGAAGGGCAGCCTGCTGATCGGTCAGGGGGCGATCAATTCCGGAGAGCTGTTCAGCTTCGTATTGTACAGCAGTTTCATTGGCGGGAGCATTGGAGGAATGGCAGACGTCTACGCCAAGATCCAGAAGGCCATAGGTTCGACCGAGGAGTTGCTCGATCTTTTCGAAGAGGAAGAAGAGTCATTGCGCATTGAATTCAATGATCGGCCAGAACGCCCTCTCGAAGGTGCTTTGCGGTTTGAGGGTGTACATTTCTCTTATCCGGGGCGCAAGGAAATGGAAGTGCTCAAAGGCATCGATCTACATGTGGAGGCTGGAGAGACGGTCGCTCTTGTGGGCTCAAGCGGATCGGGTAAGACCACGCTGACCAATCTCTTGCTGGGCTTCTACCCCGTGAACAGCGGGCGGATCCTCGTGGATGAAAAGGAGATCGGCAGGTATGATCTAAGCGAATACCGCAAGCACTTGGCCATCGTCCCACAGGACGTACTGCTCTTTGGCGGTACCATCGCCGAGAACATCCGTTACGGCCGGACAGATGCCTCTTTGGAGGAGGTCAAGGCCGCTGCGGAGAAAGCATTTGCCCTCGGATTCATTGAGGAGTTTCCCGATGGCTTCGATACGGTCGTAGGGGAAAGGGGTGTGCAGCTCAGTGGCGGTCAACGGCAGCGAGTGGCCATTGCGCGTGCCTTTCTGAAGGATCCTTCGATCCTGATCCTGGATGAGGCGACTTCGGCATTGGACAGCCATTCGGAGGCCGAAGTTCAAAAAGCGCTGGAGGAGCTCATGAGTGGACGCACTTCCCTGACCATCGCCCACCGGCTAAGTACCGTTCGGCATGCCGACCGGATCATTGTTTTGGAGGAGGGTCTACTGGTGGAATCGGGCCCGCCAGATGAATTGGTACAACGCCCTTCTGGTCGTTTTAGGGCGCTGCTGGAGATGCAGCAGCGATAAAGGATACGCTCTTCGCTTCTTTCCCTTCGGGAAATGCACACTTTCTCGGCAGTATAAGCAGTTTCTTCGGCAGATGATCCCTTCGATACCTACAGTCAGCATGTCCGATCGACCATTGCTCCAGCAGAAGCTCCATAATTTTGGACGCTCTGCCCTCACGGACGCTGAATTACTGGCGCTGCTCATCGGTAAAGGGCACAAGGGCCGAAGTGCTTTGGATATTGCCCGGGATCTGTTGGCCAATGTCGATGATGATCTCAAATGTCTGGGTCAAAAGAGCCTCGAGGAATTCAAAGGAACATCCGGAATAGGAGAAGCAGGTGCATTTGCACTGCTTGCTGCCTTCGAGCTCGGCCGCAGAAGAAGTACAGAGGTGCTCAAGGAAAGGCCAACGATACGTTCTGCATCTTCGGCACACGAGCAACTTAAGGGCGAACTTGAAGATCTGACCCATGAAGAGTTCTGGGTCATGTACCTGAATTCAGGGAGCCGGCTCATCGCAAAAAAGCGCATCAGCAGTGGCGGGCTTTCCGGTACCGTGGCCGATGTTCGGCTCATATTGAAGTGGGCTCTAGATCTGCGTGCCACGGCCATGATCGCAGGGCATAATCACCCCAGCGGCAACCTCAAACCCAGTGAGCCGGATATTCGCCTCACCCGAAAGTTGAAAGAAGCGTCCGAATGGATGGATATTCGTCTGCTCGATCACCTGATCTTCACCGATAAGGGATACTTTAGTTTCGCAGACGAAGGAGTTGTATTCTAAACGCACCATCCATTCATGTTGAAAATCGTCAATCTCGTGGGTGCGCGCCCACAATTCATCAAGTCGGCGGGTATATCACGGGTGATCCAAAGCGATCCCGAAATTGAAGAGATCTATGTGCATTCAGGTCAGCATTACGACGAAGAAATGTCTGAACAGTTCTTCAAAGAGTTGGCCCTTCCCAATCCACATCACCATCTGAATGGTGGAAATTTCAGCGGGCAGGAGCAGATCGAATACCTTACATCCAAATTTTCCATTCTGTTGGAGGAGATCGCTCCGGACGCTCTGATCGTTTATGGAGATACGAATACGACCCTCTCCGGGGCACTTGCTGCAAGCCATTGCGGCGTCCCGATCGCACATGTCGAGGCGGGGCTGAGGTCCTACAACAGGAGCATGCCAGAGGAGTACAATCGCGTGAAAACAGACCGATTGGCCAAGTGGCTCTTTTGCCCCACACCGACATCTGTGCTGAACCTCAAAAAAGAGGGCCTTCTCCATACTGCATGGCGCAAAGTGATCATGTGCGGCGATGTGCAATTCGACAACATCAAGCATTTTGGTCAGCAGATCGATCATGACTTTGTCAAGCAGTTGACGGGAGGCGGGAAGTTCGCCTTGTTGACCGTCCATAGGAATTTCAATACCGACCGGATGGACCGGCTGATCCCCTTGCTGTCGAATATTCGTCAGCTGTGCAGGGAACACGGTATGCGTGCGTTGATGCCTACTCATCCGCGTTTGATGCATGTCATAGAAGAAAATAAAGAGGTGGCTGAGCTGGTGAACTCGGGTGATTTCATCGTGGTGCCTCCGGTGAGCTATGGCGAGGTCATCAGTCTGATGCACGATTCTGAATGCGTCATGACGGATTCGGGCGGACTGACCAAAGAAGCATCATTGTTGGGCAAAAAAGTCTTGGTCCTTCGCACTGAGACCGAATGGACCGAATGGGTGGATGCTGGCTGTGCCTTTGTGGTGGATACAGAACTCGATGAAATGCGCTCGGCAATGGATCCTGCCCGGCCTCCTGGCCACATCCCGGATGAGTTTCAAAAGCCAGCCGCGCCTGTGGTCGTGGAAGCCATCAAATCAGATCTGCTGTAGTGTGGGCATCTGGAATGCGCTACCTGCGCAACTTCACCTTACTGGCCTTTAGATCGGATGGACGCGCGCTCCTGAACGGATCCTACACTTCCACTGAAGACAAGCTGGATGAGGCTGTGCAAGGGGCCTTCAACTGGTTGTTGTCCGCCCAAAGGCCGGATGGTGGATTTGCCTCCTGGTATCTTGACTCAGGATGGACATCCTCTTATCCGGAGACGACGGGTTACATCCTTCCTGTGTTGCTCGATGCCGGCAAGCGTCTCGATCGTCAGCAGGAATCGGAAGAGGCCGCAAGAAAGGCACTTGAGTGGCTCGAGACCATTCAGCACACCAATGGCGGATGGGCAGGGGGCTACGTCGATCAAAAGAGACCGCCTGTGGTCTTCAACACAGGACAAGTGGTCCGTGGCATGCTGGCTGCACACTCCTACTTTTCGGACGATCGCTGGCTGCATTCGGCGCAGCGTGCGGGAGATTGGTTGCTTGATCTGCAAGAAGAAGACGGGTCGTGGAAAACATCGGTCTACAGGGGAATGGTCCGGGTCTACGACACTTACGTAGCCGCGCCTTTGGCGGAACTCTATCGGCGAACTGGCAAAGAAGCCTATGCCCAGGCGGCAAGGCGGCAATGCCAGTGGGTGATCCGCGAGAAGCAGGAGAAAAATGCCTGGTTCCGCGATGCGGACAACACCATAGAGTACAATGATCGTCCCATTCTACACACCGTGGCCTATACCATTGATGGTCTGATAGAAACGGGAATCTTGCTGGGCGATGATGAATTCATCTTGGCAGGGGAGCGTGCGGCTCTGGTGCTATTGGCGGCTTTTCTTGAAGATGCTGGACTCCGCGGCCGATATGATGCCCATTGGCGGGGTTCGGAATCTTTCATCACCACAGGTGGGGCCCAAATGAGCATAGCCTGGAATCGATTGTACGCGCTCAGGGGAACGCCCGATCTCAAAAGCGCATTCAGTAAAATGAATCGCTCGTTGATGCGCATGCAGATCCGGGGAAGCCAAATGGAATGCGAGGGCGCATTGTTCGGATCACAGCCCCTTTGGGGCAGGTACGAGGCATTCGGTTGCCCCAATTGGGCGAGCAAGTATTTTTTGGAGGCGTTGCTGATGGAAGACAAGACAATATCTTTAGCAGGCCATGGCTGATCTGATCGGTCAAATACGAAAAGTCCTTCCTGGATTCGTGCTGGACCGGATCCGAAAAGAGAAGAGGAAGAAAAGGCGTCGAGAGCTGGCCAGGCAGAGGGAACAGGGCAGCATTTTGAATCAGCAGGTTTTGGAGGATGGCTTGCGCAAAATGGGGGTCGGCCAAGGAGATGCGCTCATGGTGCATTGTCGCCTGAGTTCACT
Organism: Flavobacteriia bacterium; assembly: GCA_009921445.1. GTDB lineage: Bacteria > Bacteroidota > Bacteroidia > Flavobacteriales > Schleiferiaceae > RFXV01. The sequence goes on along the minus strand of RFXV01000062.1, from coordinate 3,943 downwards.
TGGCTATGTGGAAGGCGGACCCAGAGGCCTATACCAAGCCCTCAGGAGTGTTCTTGGACCCAAAGGACATCTGTTGATGCCCTCGTCTCCGGTCAAGAAGCTTCAACTGGATTTTGCTCGGCAGCAAAGAGTTGTCGATCTGCGCCAGATCCCGTCTGCGATGGGCGCTCTGTCCGAACACATGCGCAAATGCCCAGGTGTGCTTCGAAGCACGCATCCCACCGAACCGGTTCTTGCTGTGGGCCCGAAGGCAGAATGGCTTGTGTCCGGTCATTCTTCGGCTGCCGCTCCCTATGCCGCGGATTCTCCCTTTCGTCGGATGATGGAATTTTCAGGAAAGATCCTCTACCTCGGTGTCACCCTGGACAACGCTGGAACGCATCTGCATACTTTGGAAGATGAGGTGGCGTTTCCATATCCGGTCTACACTCAAGAGCAGTTTGCTTTTCGCGTAACGGACCTGCAAGGGATCACAAATGAAATGAAGACACGGGTGCACGATCCAGAGTGGAGCAGAAGGCGAAAATGCGATGAGCTGATCCCGCTTTTTGAGGAAAGAGGAGTCTTGACCCGGCATCGCCTCGGAGAGGCCGAATGTTTACTTTTGGATGCATCCCAAATGTTCCAAACCATGGTGCAGGCATTTGAAGAACGCGGAGTGACCATGTACCATCCGAAAGGCAGACCATCGTGAGCTCAACACCCGTCATGCTCATTACCGGTGCCTCCGGTGGTGTGGGCCAGCAATTGACGCGCTTCTTTGCAAAAAAAGAAGTCTGTCTGCTGCTCCATTCACATCGTGGAATTCAGGATCTGCAGGCCCTTGTGGACGGGCTGGATTTTTCGCACCCACCGCATTTGTTTCAGGCCGATCTCGAGGAGCTCGAGGCGGTCCAGACGCTTTGTGAAAAGGCCATGGCCGTTCACGGTTCGGTGGATGTGTTGATCAACAACGCAGGTATTTCATCTGCAGCCATCAGCTGGAAACTCGATCTATCTGAATGGAACCGGGTGATGTCTGTGAATTTGACGGCGCCCTTCCTCATGTCAAAAGAGCTGCTGCCGGCCATGCGGAAAAAGGGTTTCGGACGCATTGTGAACATATCATCGATCGTTGCACAGACTGGTGCGGTGGGGACGGCGGCATATGCGGCATCCAAGGCGGGGCTCTTTGGTCTGTCTGCATCCATGGCCCGAGAGCTGGCTCCAAAGGGAATCACTGTGAATACAGTTGCTTTGGGGTATATGAGCAAAGGCATGATCGAAGAATTGAGCGAAGAAATGAAGGAGGATCTGCTGCGCGCCATCCCCGCGAATCGCTTTGGCGAGGTGGAGCAATTGGGCGCACTCATCGAATATCTGATGGGCCCTGATGCGGATTATATGACCGGTCAGGTACTCAATCTCAACGGGGGCTTGTATGGCGGTTGATGTGGCTGTATGTGCAGATAAACGCACGCCAAGACTGCAGTACACCTTGCGCTTTGTCTTTGGCGAATTGCTGAACTGGACATGGGAGCTTCATACCGAAGCGCAGGCATTTGCCGATTCAGACGCCTCAATAAGGATCAATTACAGCAAAGAAGATGTCCCTTGCGATGTCCGAATGGGCGTGCACGGCCTGCTCAGCGAGACTGAACTATTTGAGCAAAACCTTCGGTTGTCCGATTGGGAAGGCCTTCCGGTATTCTTTTCTGCTTCCAGTGTTTCAGATGTTCCCTTCGATGCGTTCTCCGCTACTTTCTACTGCCTGAGTCGGTATGAGGAATACCTGCCGTTCGTGGCGGATGAGCACGACCGTTTTCCCGCAGAACAGTCCGTCGCCTTTCAGGAAGGCTTCCTCAGCAGACCATTGGTCAATGAGTGGTGGGAGCGGATCCTTACTCAGTGGAAGCATATCAATCCTGAGCTGGAAGATCGGCGCGGACCCTATCGACTGCTCAGTACCATCGATGTGGACAACAGCTTTGCCTTTCGGGGAAAGGATCCGTTGCGGCTCTTCTATGGCGCTTGTCAGGAATTGGCTTCCGGTCAGTCGGGACAATTTGCCAAGCGATGGGCCACCCTCTTTCGGGGGGCGACCGATCCGTTGGACACCTATGACCGCGATATGGCCTTTGCTGAGGATCTGGGCATTGAACTTCTGTACTTTGTCTTGTTTAGTGAATGGGGTCCGAACGACCGGAATATTTCGCCCCATTCTCAGGTGCTGCAGCGCTCCGTCCGTCATATTTCTGATTTTGCCTCGCTTGGGGCGCATCCTTCCTATAGAACATCCAAAGAATCCGACCTTCTGCACGATGAGAAGGCCGGGCTTGAGGCGCTGACCAAGCAGAAACTGGACAAGAGTCGGCAGCATTTTCTCCGCTTCCGATTGCCTGCGACCTATCGGCAGTTGCGTGCGGCAGGGATCAAGCAGGAGTACTCCATGGGCTATTCGACCCAGGCCGGCTGGCGGGCCAGTTGCTGCGTTCCCTTCTTTTTCTACGACCTTGAGATGGAGGAGGAGACGGATCTGAAGGTCTTCCCCTTTGCCTTTATGGATTCGGTCTTTCAGGATCATTTGAAAAAATCTGCGGAACAGGCCCTCACAGAAATGAAGATGTATGCAGAGCAGGCAAAACGCCTCAAGGGAACATTCGTCTCAGTGATGCACCAGAGGAATTTGGGAGATCTGTGGCCCGGATCCGAAAAGTGGCGGTCGGCTTATGAAGAACTAATGCACTTTGCCCGATGATCCATTACGTTCGGCATCATGAGGTGGATACGCTCAAGTGGGACCGCTGCATCAACGGCGACCCCTCCTGTTTGCCTTACGGCCTGCATTGGTATCTCGACCTCACCGCACGTGAATGGGATGCGCTTGTGGTGGACGATTACCAGGCTGTTTTCCCGCTTCCCCACAACAGACGATGGGGCATCCCTTATGTGTTTCGTCCTTATGGGGTGCAACAGTTGGGTCTTTTTGGGAAAGATGCTGAGCAGGACATGCTCGCGGCTGTGCTTCGAAGCATTCCGTCGCGCTTCCTTTGGGTGGACTATTATCTGAACGAGCAGAATCCTACTGCCTCTGTTCGCGGCATGGAATTTCAGGAGCAGAACAACCAGATCCTCGACTTAGCGGGCAGCTATGAATCGATATACGATCGCTACAACCAGCGCACCCGACGCAATATCAAAAAGGCGCGAAAAGAACGGATGAAGATCTTTGAGTACGACAGTCCAGATGTCCTGCTCGATGTGTTCAAGGCGAACAAGGGAGCAGAACTCAGCAGCTGGACCCAGTGGCATTACGACCGGATGCGCTTGTTGATGTACCAGCTCATCCACAAAAGGAGAGGCTTTGTGTGGACGCTTCACGATGAGACCAACACGGCCTGTGCCGGTGTATTCATCCTGCAGTATCGCAACAGGTTGGTTGCCTTGTTCACGGCCGTCAATGCGTACGGAAAGGAGAGAGGGGCCATGAGTTTTTTGCTGGACGAACTCTTCATTCTGTATTCCAACAAGGATATGTTCTTCGATTTTGAAGGATCCAACATCAAAGGTCTGGCGGAGTTCAATGCGGGCTTTGGTGCGGTCTCGCGGCCTTATCAACGCATTATAAAAAGCCGCATTCCCTTCCTGCGCAAATTCAGAAAATGAGCTACACCCATCTCTTCTTCGATCTCGACCATACCCTTTGGGATTTTGAAAAGAACAGCCGGATCACCTTGGTGGAACTGTTCGAGGAAAAGCAGTTGAATCGATTCGGCGTACCCGACTTCGATGCTTTTTACAGTGCGTACAAGGAAGAAAATGACCTGCTTTGGGCGCGTTACCGAAAGGGGGAGATAAAGAAAGACGAACTGCGCTCCAGCCGATTCCACAATACACTGAAACGCTTTGGTGACGGAGATGATCGGTGCGCATCGGAGATCGAGCAGGCCTATATCGCAAGATC
>RFXV01000061.1 GCA_009921445.1 Flavobacteriia bacterium | reverse complement strand
CGTGCACGTAGCCAGCGAAGGCGGGTGCGACGACCAGCGGTCGGGCGGCACCTGAGTGGACCTCGACGTCGAGCCCAAGCAGGTCGCGCATGACTCGTGCGTTGTAGGTCGTCCGGTCGAGGGGGGCGTTGCCGGCGACTGTGGTGATGCCGAGGAGTTCCGTGTGTCGGGCCGCGGTGACGATGGCGACGACATCGTCGTGGCCCGGATCGCAGTCGAGGATGACGGCTGGGGTGCTCTCGCTCATTCGGCGATCTTGGCACGCCCGGTCGAGGGCGCTGTCGTCGGCTGGGCGGCGCGCTCCGTCAGAACTTCCTCTCCTTTCGGTCTTCGGATTGCTCTTTCCATTTTGGCTCTTGATCAATATGGTCTTCATGATCGGTTGGATGATCCGGCTCAAGCCCCATTTCCTTCTTTCCTTCCTGGCCATACTTCTGAGCTGGAAGGATGTAGCGGCATGGATCCGCTGGGCTGAAGTGCATCCGGTCAATGGCACCAGCAAAGAACTTTCGGTCATGAGCTACAATGTCCGTCTGTTCAATCGGTTGGGATGGATCGAGCAGGACGGCGTGCCCGAGGCCATTGCACGGCTGATCGATCGGGCGGACCCATCCATTCTCTGCATACAGGAATACCACAAGCGAGCGGCTACGCCAAAGCTTGACTTCCCTCATTCCTATGTTTGGACCACGGGTGCAAGAAAGGTCTTCGGAATGAGCATCATGAGCCAATATCCGATCCTCGATACAGGAAGTGTGGCCTACGGGGATGCATTGACCGGAACCTTGAATCAGCGCTTCATCTGGGCGGATATTCTAGTGGACGCGGATACGCTAAGGGTCGTGAACGCCCATCTGTCGAGCATCAAGCTGAGAAATTCGGACATCGAGGTGGTTCAGGGCCATATTCCAACCGACGATCCCGATGGACTGAAAAAAGAGGTCTGGCAGATCGGTGGCCGCATTCAGCGAGCGCTTGTTCAACACGGCCAGCAGATCGACGTTCTTATGGCCTTCACAGAGAACAGTCCCCACCCCGTGATCGTTTGTGCCGACTTGAATGAGACAAGCTCAGGTTATTGTCATGCACAACTCGAATCTCGATTGCAAGACAGTTTTCGACAAGCCGGAAAGGGTCTGGGTGGAACCTATCCGCGGATCGGTTTTCCACTGCGCATCGATCACATTTTTCTGGATCCCTCCTTTGAGGTTCGTTCGCATAAAGTGATCAGGGAAAAGCTCAGCGATCACTATCCGGTTCAGGTTTCTTTTTCTTTTCGGTAAACTCGACTCAGATCGAGAAGATTCAGCGGATTGGGCTCCAGGCCATGCCATTCTTTGCCGTGGAACCGCAGCGCCTCGTCATAGAAAAGTGGGATCAGTGGAAGCTGCCATTGGGTCAGACTGTCCATTTCCCTGTACAATTCAGACCGCAGGGAATCTTCCGTAAGGCCCTGGCTTTTCAGGTAGAGAGCGTCCAACTGCGGATCATTGAAGTGGGTGTAGTTGGGTCCGAAGGGAGAATGGTTGCCACTGACAAATAGAGACAGATAATTCTGGGCGTCTGGATAATCTGCGATCCAACTCGCTCGGAAGACCTCGAACTTTCCCTGAGCCATACCCTCCCGAAGCAGACTCGCCGGAACGATCTCCACCTGAACTTCAAATCCAACGGCGATCAGTTGCGCCTGAATGAACTCGCACAGATCCCTGTAGTTGGCCGGTGTGTGAATGGTGAATGCGGGTCGTTGTCCTTCGTTTTCCATTTGCCATTGGCCGATCCACTTCCGCGCACTGTCCGGTTGGTAGAGTTGCTTTTCGATCGACTCATAACGGCCGCTGAGTCCCTGAGGTATCAATCCAGAAACATGCGGGTTGCCCATCCCTTTTCTAAGGTATTGCAGCATGGAAGGGCGATCAATGGCCGCGTGGAACGCATTTCTCAAGCGCCGGTCCTGCAGGCAATGCGGGGAACCTTGGACAGGTCCCTGGAAGATCCCCAGGTATTCGGTATTCAGGTAGTTTCCTTTCTTCATGACCAGCTTCTGTCTGTGCCGCGCAGAAAGTTCCCCCTTATCGTCTACCAGATCGTGTATGTAAGAAGGGTCGAGCCCGGAGATCATATCGATCCTTCCTCGGAGCAACTCGAGGTATTCTGCCTGTTTGTCGGGAAGAAAGCGAATAGAGACGGCATCGAGATATGGAAGAGCCACGCCCTGCGCATCGCGAAGGAAATACGCCTCATTTTTTCTCAGGACGAGTTTTTCATCCGGCAGCCAACGCTGAAACTGAAAGGGTCCGGTACCGACAGGCGCCTCGCCGAAAGCCGCACCCAGTTTCTGTACAGCTTCTTTGGACACCACCGATGCATAGGCCATGCTCAAGGTGGAGAGAAAGGGCGGAAATCGCTGGGTCAATTCGATCTCCAAGGTGCTGTCATTCTTCACCTCGATCTTGGAAACGGGGGCCATGACCCAGGCACCCGGAGAGGCCCACTGATCATCCCGCAGCCGCTGAAGACTGAAGGCCACATCTTCTGCAGTGAGCTCTCGCTTGCTCAGATGTGCACTCGGGTGGAACAATACATCGGTGCGCAGGTGAAAGAGGTATGTTCGCCCCGAATCGGTGATCTCCCAGCTACGGGCGAGTGCAGGTACGGGACGGAGCGCCTCGTCGAGCTCGACCAAGGTGCTGAACAATTGATGCACCGCCCAGATATTTCCCTGAACCCTTGCATAGACAGGATCCAAACTGGAAATGCCACTGGATTGATTGTAGCGGAAGATCATGCGGTCCTGGTCTTCGGGCATCGGAGAATGGCAGGCAGACAGGCCGATCAACAGGATACAAACAAGCTTCGAACAGTGGGTGTGCATGCGAAAGGCCAAAGCTAATTCGAATTAGTTTTGCGCCATGAAGGAAACGGTGGACAGCAGGCGCCGAGCGGCTTACTACACTTTGGGCTGTAAGCTCAATTACGCCGAGACTTCGGCCATTGCGCGAAGTTTGGAGAAAGAGGGCTATCAGCGGGTCGATTTTGGCGAACAGGCCGACTTGACGGTCATCAATACCTGCAGTGTCACTGAAAATGCCGACCGGGAAACACGGTCCATCGTTTCGCGGGCCCTTCGGTCCAACCCGGATTCCCAGGTGGTGCTGACCGGTTGTTATGCACAGCTGCGTCCCGAAGAAGTGGGTGCGATCCCCGGGGTGGATTTGGTGCTGGGTGCTCAAGACAAATTTCAGATCGCTCGTTTTTTGGGGAATGGAGAAAAGAGAACACAGGCAGAAGTCCACAGTTGCGCCATCGAAGAAGTGGACCAGTTCATTGGCTCCTATTCCATTGGTGACCGTACGCGAAGCTTCCTGAAAGTACAGGATGGATGCGATTACAAGTGCACCTATTGCACCATTCCCAAGGCCAGAGGCATCAGCAGAAGTGATCGACTGGAGAATGTAGTTCAAAAGGCAACTGAGATCGCGGCCCAAGGCATCAAGGAGATCGTTCTGACCGGAGTGAATACCGGCGATTATGGCAAGGGAGAATTTGGCAACAAGAAGCATGAGCACACCTTTATGGATCTGTTGCAGGCGCTGGATCAGGTCTCGGGCATTGACCGCATCCGCATATCCTCTCTCGAGCCCAACCTTCTGCATGAGGAAATGGTCGAATTTGTTGCCCGTTCCCATCGGTTTGTTCCTCATTTTCATCTGCCCCTCCAGAGCGGAAATGACGAGATCCTCGGGAAAATGAAGCGCAGGTACCGACGCGCCCTCTACCGTGAACGACTCGATTGGATCAAGGAACAGATGCCGGATGCATGTATCGGGGCGGATGTTTTGGTGGGATTCCCCGGGGAGACAGAACAACACTTCGCCGATACCCACCAGTTCCTAAGTGATCTGCCCCTCTCTTATTTGCACGTATTCACCTACTCTGAGCGTCCGGGCACCGAAGCGGTGAGCATGGATCAGGTTGTGCCCATGCCGCAGCGAAAGGAGCGGAATCAACGACTCCGTTTGCTCAGTGAGAAAAAAAGAAACCTGTTCTATAGATCCCATATCGGCAGTCAGCGGCGTGTACTCTGGGAGGCCAAGGAAAAAGATGGAATGATGCAGGGCTACACGGAGAACTACATCCGACTCCATCGGCGCTACGATGCCCAAATGATCAATCAGCTCGAACAAGTCCGGGTTGGCCCAGCCGACAAAAAGGGACGACTGCAGGCCCTTTGACTTGTTTTCCCATCAGGCCAAAAAAAAAGCAGCCCCAGAGAATCAGGGCTGCGAGAAATAATGGATCTGTACGTTTTCTTACTGGGCGATGCCTACCAATTCGACATCGAAGATCAGTGTGGCATTGGGTGGAATGACGCCCCCAGCTCCTCTTGGTCCGTATCCGAGATCAGAAGGAATGATCAGCCGCGCCTTGTCTCCAACGGACAGCATGGCAATGCCTTCCTTCCAGCCTTCGATCACCTGAGCCTGTGGACCGTAAGGAAGTGTGAAGGGTGCATAGGGTTCACGACCTGGGTTGTAGATGCCTTTTTCCTGGGCGATGCTCTTGATGGAGGTGTCGAACAAAGTGCCATCCAGCAGGTAGCCCGCATAATGCACTTCCACCATTTGGCCCATCTCAGGCTTTACTCCATTGCCCTTCTCCTGGAAGATGATGCCCAATCCTGAGGCCGTTACTTCCGCATCCTTCATGGCTTCTTCCATCTTCTTGCGCGCTTCTTCCTTCTTCGCTTCTTCCGCCTTGGCCTGCGCCTCCTTGGCTTCATTGAATGCAGCCAGTCCATCGAATTGCTCTGCAGCTTTTCCTTTCCTAAGGATCTGCAGGGAAGTCAGTACCACATCCGTCTTGGGCTTATCCCCTGGCAGCTTCTCTACCTTGGTGATATTGTCTGCGACTTCCTGTCCGCTGACCACCTTACCGAATATGCTGTGGCGATTGTCCAGCCAAGGTGTCTCTTTCACTGTGATGAAGAACTGACTGCCGTTGGTTCCAGGGCCCGAATTGGCCATGCTCAAAATACCAGGACCTGAATGGGTCAGGCTTTCATCGAATTCATCCGCGAACTGATAGCCGGGTCCTCCCTGGCCGGTTCCCTGTGGATCTCCGCCCTGTATCATAAAGTCAGGGATGACGCGGTGAAAGATCGTCCCGTCGTAGAAAGGGGTTCCGTCCTCCTTTACTCCATTGGGCATCTTGCCCTCGGCCAATGCGACGAAGTTGCCCACCGTCATCGGCGCCTTCTCCATCTCCAATTGGACCAGAATGTCTCCTTCCGTGGTTTGGAAAAGAGCGAACAGGCCCTCCTCCAGCATAACTTTTTCTCCGTTCACCGTCGTATGATTCTGAGAGTTACATGAATTCAATGCCATGACGACCATGAGTCCGGCTAGCACTTTTTTCATTGGTTTGAATTTTAGCCCTGCGAAGGAACGCAATACACCCGAGAAATCCTTGCTCAGGGGAGAATTTGAAGCATTTTCACCCGGCCTGCGATCACCGAGCGCACGGGAACTTCTCCGCTTTTTCCGGCCACACCATAGGCCAGATGGGCGGGCATCAGGAAACGGGCGGAATCTCCTGCGCTGAGCAACTTGGCCAATTCATGCAGTCCGAGTAATGGCGCCTGTTCCTCGTCGATCCGCCATTGGATCGTATCCCCATTGTTTCCATTAAGAGGTGTGCCATCCAACAGCTTGTGCGTCCAATGCATTCTCACCCACTGCCCGCTTTTGGCTGGACGATCTTGATCTGAAGTGAAGAGCTCGTAGTGCAATCCTGTGCCGGTCGAAAGGGTTTGCCAACCCTGATCGGCAGAAAATGACTCCATGCGCTCCCGTTCCATCTTCAGATAGCTTCTTTGCCGCTCGATCTGCTGCTGCTCCAGTGAATCTCTGTGCTTTTGCTGTTCTAAAGGGTCGAAAGCCACCTCCTGTTGCTGCCCACAGGAAGAGCAAGCTGTGACAAACAGGAAAAATGCGGCGATCGAGCAAAATGCGGCAATGGATCTCACGTGCTCAGGATGTTCCAGAGTTTTTCTTTGATGGCCTCTGCCGGGCCTTCACTCTCCCCTCCTGCTGCGTTGATGTGCCCCCCGCCATTGAAGTGTTCCCTGGCCAGTGCACTGACATCAAGATCGCCCCGCGAGCGCAATGAGATCTTCCATCCGTCCTCGCGCTCCACGGCAAACAAGGAAAGATCGATCCCTTCTATACTCAAGCCCTGATTCACAAAACCTTCTGTGTCTCCCTTTGAAAAGCCGCAGGATCCAAGGGTGGTCGCATCCAAATGCATAAAAACTGCGCGCAGATCGCTTCGCAGCTGCATGCTGTTCAGACAATGCCCCAACAGTCGGAGTCTGCTCTCCCTGTTGCTGTCGTAGATCTGCTCATGGATCTGGTGCGGTCGGGCGCCCATGCGCATGAGCTCTGCAGCGATCTCCAGGGTCTTTGGTCGCACCGAAGGAAAGCGGAATGAGCCGGTGTCCGTCACCATACCGGTGTACAGCGCCTGGGCTGCATCCTCATCGATATTGTCGAGGGCATTCAGCGCATCGAGCCATTCAAAAACGAGTTCACAGGTGCTTGCCACATCCGGAAAAGAGAACATGGGTTCGGCATAGGAACCGGGCTGCTGGTGGTGATCGATCATGAAGATGGGCCGGTCCTTGCCGGTGAGCCATTTTCCGAGTTCCGCACCGCAGCGCTCGGGCTGGTTGAAGTCCAAGGTGCCAATGATCTCCGAGGCTGCGAGTTGTCGATCTGCTTCTTCCCTATGTTCTGTGTAGATGATCACAGGGACATTTGTTTTCAGGAATTTCAGAAAGTCCGGAAAGGCATTGGGCATGATTATGGAAACCTCGTGCCCCATCTTTTGCAGGGCACTGCCCAGGCCAAACGTACTGCCCACGGCATCGCCGTCGGGATTGAAGTGGTTGATCAGGCAGATCCTCCGAGGCTGGGAGAGGAATTCCTGGAAACGTGGCGTGATCTTCAGCATGGCAGACGAAAGTACAGCAGATAATGCCAAGGATGCCGTCCGTCTTCTGTACTTTCGCGCCGATTAAAACCAAAACCAATGGCAGGCAACCGCACCTTCACCATGATCAAGCCCGATGCCGTATCCAACGGACACATCGGAGCCATTCTCCAACGCATGAATGCAGCGGGATTCCGCATCGTATCCATGGAGCTCACCCGACTCAGCGTGGCCGAGGCTTCAGAATTCTACGCCATTCACAAAGAGCGACCCTTTTTCGGTGAACTGGTCAGCTTCATGACCTCAGGTCCTATCGTAGCTGCGGTTCTGGAGAAGGACAATGCTGTCGAGGACTTCCGCACACTGATCGGATCAACGGATCCAAAGCAGGCGGATGCAGGCACCATCCGTGCCGATTTTGCCGACTCCATCGAGGCCAATGCTGTTCATGGTTCCGACTCGGACGAGAATGCAGCTATCGAGGGTCAATTCTTCTTCGGCCGCCGCGCCCAGCACTGACAACAAACGTTCAGACCAGTCGGATCTCCCGTATCCGCTCCTGTCCAAGGGAAGCGTTGATGAACTCCTTCAGCGCTGCCCTTCGATTGAACACCTCATGGCGTACCGTGGAGTGCGCCATTCGTGCGTAGAGCACGTCATCTTTGATGCGCATCCACTGGGTGTGCACCCTGATCTCTTCTCCAAGGAATTCAGCCCAAAGCTCCTTGACACGCGCATCCTCGAGGCCTTTTTCCAGGCTGTATTTCCGTACCACATTCTTCAGTACGTCTCCGATGCTTTCGAGATTGTCTTTTCTGCCCATCAACTTAGAGGTGGATGATCTTTGAGTCTTCGTTGATCTGCTGCAAGATAGCTGAAGTGCGTTCCCGGTCCGTATCGCTCAGGAAGATCTGCCCAAAGTGGTGGGTGTTCACCAATTCGATGAGCTGGGTGACACGTTCGGCATCGAGTTTATCGAAAATATCGTCGAGCAGAAGAATGGGCTGGCGGTCGGTTCGTCGCGCCAGGAAATCGAATTGCGCCAGTTTCAATGCGATCAGAAAGCTCTTCTGCTGTCCCTGACTTCCGTAGGAACGCAGTTTCTCTCCCTCTATGGACCAGACCAGATCGTCCTTGTGAATGCCTTTTTGGGTGCGTCTGGCCTGAATATCTGCCTTTCGCGAAGCTTGCATCAAGTCCGGCCATTGGGTTTCGTGGAGATCGGATACATAGGTCATCTGCACCTGTTCACGCCCGCCTGAAATGCGCTGGTAGTAGGTGCTGATCAATTCCTTCATATCGGAGGCGAATCGCCTCCGCTCCTGATGGATGCATAGGGCCTGTTGTTCCATTTGCACTTCAAAGGGCTCGAGCAGGGATTCGAGTTCGGCATAGGGAAATGCGGATTCCTTCAGCAGGGCATTTCGTTGAAGCAACAATCGATTGTACCGAAGCAGTGCCTCAACATATTCAAAAGAAGACTGTGCAATGACCTGATCCATGAAGCGTCTTCGCAGCTCGCTGTGGCCATCGATCAGTTCGTGGTCCTTTGGCGCGATCACGACGCAGGGGAACTGGCCTATGTGCTCCGCCAATCGGCGGTAGGCAGCCCCATTTCTTTTGAACACCTTCCTTTTGTCCTGTTGCCAGGCGCCCAGGATCTCTTCCTGCTGTCCGGCTCTTTCGAAGATTCCACTGGCCATGAGCTGCTGTTCCCCTTTTCGAACCAAGGTCTTTTCGGAGGAGGCAAAGTAGCTCTTGCACATGCTCAGGAAGAAGATCCCATCGAGCAGACTCGTCTTCCCTACGCCATTCAAGCCGAGTACCCCATTGATCTTGGGAGAAAAAGTGAATTCTGATTCCCCGTGATTCCGGTAGTTGACCAATCGAATGGATTCCAGGAAGAGCATGTCCATATCGATCAAATGTACTCCCCTGCTCTAAAGCGTAAAAGGCTTAATTTCGCGCCTCCGAACGAATGCTAAACGGAGTCGAATAAATGGCGGACAAGAAGAAAAATCAGGAAGAAGAGGTACTGGTGGATGTGGGCGCGACCCTCTCGAGTGCCGAACAGTTCATTGAGAAGAACAAAAAGACACTCACACGTGTGATCGGGTCTTTGGTCGTTGTCGTTGGCGGAATCTGGGCGTATTACAATTGGTACCTCGCACCTCAGGAGCGTGCAGCACAGGAAGAGATGGTTTCTGCGATCATGGCTTTTGAAAAAGACTCACTGGAAAGTGCCCTGAACGGCGCTGGAAGCTGGTCGGGCTTCCTGGAGGTGGCCGAGGCCTATTCGGGAACCCGGACAGGCAACCTGGCTCATTTCTATGCGGGAGTTGCCCATCTGAACCTCAAGCAATTCGAGGACGCCATTCGCGAACTGGATCAGTTCGATCCCAAAGACGAAATCATGCGCCTTTTCAAACTCGGTGCCATCGCCGACGCTTTTGTGGAGATCGGACAGCCGGAGGACGGACTGGATTATTACCGTCAGGCAGTCTCTGGAAGCAACAATGAATTCCTCACGCCCTTTTATCTGAAAAAAGCGGGACTGACTGCGGAAATGGTAGGCGCTTATTCAGAAGCTGTCGACCTCTTTCAGCGGATCGCGGATGAATTCCCAGACAGCAAGGAAGGCACGGACGCGATCAAGTATGTGGAGCGGGCCAGGTCCTGGGAGTAATGGCCACCGAGAACTACGACGCTTCTCTCGCACATTTGAATAAGAGCGCAGCAGGTATGCGCTTTGGCCTGGTCGTTTCCCAGTGGAATTCCGACATCACCTCTTCGATGAGTCAGGCGGCCCAGGCCACCTTGATACAGGCAGGTGCGAGCGAGGAGGACATCATCACTCAGCAGGTTCCGGGCAGTTTTGAACTGATCTACGGCTGCAGCCGGATGATGGAAAAGAGAAGTGATCTGGATGCCATCATTGCCATTGGCAGTGTGATCCGAGGAGAAACAGCACATTTTGACCATGTCTGCTCAGCTACTGCTCAAGGCATCGCCCGATTGAACGAGCGAGCCTCGATCCCGGTGCTCTTCTGTGTGCTCACCGATGAGAACAAACAACAAGCCATCGACCGATCCGGCGGGCGTTTGGGCAATAAAGGAACCGAAGCGGCAGTGGCGGCCGTAGAGATGGCCGTACTCAGAAAAGACCTGTCTTAAGAACATCCATCATTGGAGCCCATTGAATTTGGCCTGCTGGCCTTCACTTCCTTTCTGACTTTGATCAATCCATTTGGGTTGATGCC
>RFXV01000007.1 GCA_009921445.1 Flavobacteriia bacterium | reverse complement strand
GGATGTCCATCGGAATTGAAGTACTGCATCTCCACCCGCTCCTTATCGACGGGATGCACAACGATCAGTCCGTCTGCACCGATACCCGTCCGCCTGTTGCACCAGCTCTCCACCTCCTGCTGCCCGGGGCTTCCTTCACCGAACACTTTCTTCTCAAACAGCAGAAAATCATTGCCCGATCCATGCCATTTTTGAAACTGAATGGTGCTGCTCACAACAGTGCAGTTAAATTGAGGTTAAAGAAAGAGTGTATGGGCATTCAGAACACTTCAACGGTATGTCTTTTGTAGGCTCAGACCACCTAATCAAATGTAAAGTATTGGAGATGAAAAAAGTCCTGGGAATAGTTGCCGCATCCACTTTTAGTGCATTGATCGCTCTTGGCATATACCAACAGTTCTACGAAACACCCGCCCTGCCAACCAAGCTGAATGTCCAACCCGAATACAGCGCACGCGCAGTCGCACTGCAGAGCGATGGAACGACTGATTTCACTTTTGCTGCCGAACGGACAGTCAACGCGGTCGTGCACGTAAAGACCTCCTTTGAAAGAAGAAGCGCCTCCCCTTTCGACCTGTTCTTTGGAAATCCCGGTGGACGTTCGCAGATCGTTCGAGGTGCAGGATCCGGTGTGATCCTCAGTGAAAATGGCTACATCATCACCAACAACCATGTCATTGAAGATGCCGAGCAGATCGTCGTGGCACTGAACGACGGACGCGAATATGAAGGGACTGTCATCGGGACCGATCCCACGACGGATATCGCCCTGATCCAAGTAGAGGAGAGCGGACTGCCCTATTTGAGCTTCTCCAATTCAGACGAAGTCAAGGTCGGTCAATGGGTGTTGGCGGTGGGCAATCCGTTCAACCTCACCTCAACGGTCACTGCAGGTATCGTTTCTGCCAAGGCCAGAAATATTGGCATCATCCCCAGCAGAGCGGCCATAGAGAGTTTCATTCAGACCGATGCAGCTGTCAACCCAGGCAACAGCGGAGGCGCGTTGGTCAATACAAATGGAGAACTCATCGGCATCAATACAGCCATCAGTACTCATACAGGAAGTTTTGAGGGCTATTCATTCGCAGTTCCGAGCAACATTGCCTCAAAAGTGGTGGAAGACCTTGTCGAATACGGAACCGTTCAGCGGGCGTTCATCGGTGTCGACATTGGAACAGTCACTCCCGTCAACGCTGAAGAGCTCGGACTTTCGGTGAACAGCGGTGTCTACATCGGAGGCTTGGTACCCAATGGAGCTGCGGCAAATGCGGGCATCGAAGTTGGTGATGTGATCACGGGGGTGGATGGCAAAAGTGTAGAGGGAGCCACTGAACTACAGGAAACGATCGGCAGGAAGCGTCCAGGCGATGTGGTCCTTCTGACCATTGACAGGGAGGGGACACAGAAAGAGATCAAGGTCGAATTGCGCAACAGACAGGGAACAACAGACATCATCACTCAAGATGAGATGAACTTCACGGCTGGCCTGGGTGCCCGGCTCGAGGAACTCAGCGCAGATCAAAAACGGCGAATGGGCATCCGTTCTGGTGTACGGGTTGAAAAAGTGGTGGGTGGAAAATTTGAGAAAGCGGGAATCCCCGAAGGCTTTGTGATCACCAAGATGAACAACCGATATGTCAGCTCTGCTGAAGACATCGAACGCATCTCATCACAGCTGCAACCAGGAGACGGAGTGCTCATACAGGGAATTCAACCCAATGGCCGGCCCGATTACTATGCCTTTGGTTGGTAAGCCCGGCCTGTTTTGTTCAGCCTTTTACCGTGCTTTTCCAAGAAACTAAAGGACAAAAGAGGAGAGAAAATAGAATTTTGTTAAACCCCGACCACTTATTTGCCGTTAACACTAAAAGAGTACATCATGAATAGATTCCTACCCTTTGCGCTCATTTTAGGTCTATGTGCACATGGACAAGTAGACACCTTGTTGCCCGCACAAGACAACACACTCTACGAATCTGCCAGTGGCAGTTTGAGCAATGGCGCAGGTCCTTTCTTCTTTTCTGGCGTCACCAATCAAGGCCAATTGCGCAGAGGACTGCTCCGCTTTGACCTCCAATCATTGGCCCTGCCCATAGGTGGAGTCATTGACTCGGTGCAAATAAAATTATGGTGCGATAAGAATTCATCGGTCGTCGATCTCAGTTTGCATCGTGCCGACCAATTATGGGGCGAGGGCAGTTCGGCCACTTCCACTCAGCACGGAAAAGGAGCCGCTGCAACCAATGGTGATGCCACTTGGACAGACGCCATTGTCGGGGCTACGGTCCCTGCTCCATGGAATTCCCCTGGAGGCGATTTCTCCACTTCTGCTTCCGCCACAAGCCCGGTCGCTGCAAGCGGCGCCTCTTACACCTGGTCTTCAGCACAATTGACCTCAGATGTACTGGACATGATGTCCAATCCCAACACCAACTTTGGATGGCTGATCAAGGCAGACGATGAGTCCACTGTTGGCACGGCCAAAAGATTCAATACCAAAGAGAACAACAACAGCGGGGCTGCCCATGCACCAATGCTGATCGTTTATTCCAGCGTCTTCTTTGGCAATGAGGAGATCGCCACAACCGATTTCGAGCTCTATCCGAATCCAGGAAAGGATGTGATCCACATTGAATTTGAGCGGTGGACAGAGGGTGAGATCGAGTTGCTTGACCTCACTGGAAAGATCCTCTCCGCCAACCCCATCAATGACTTGAGGATATCACTTTCAGCCGCTCATCTGCCCACGGGCATCTACCTCCTGCGTATTCGTGAGAAGAATGGTCAGATGACTTCGAAGAGATGGCTGAAGCACTAAACTGAGGTTTTGCGCTTTTGGTGTGGATATCCGGACAGATGACACCTCAAGCTCTTGCCTCTCTTGTCGTAGGTTCGCAGCAGAATGAATGAATTGAAGAAGATCCTGCTGATCGCAGCAGCTTTATTCTCGGTCCAATCGAGCTTCGCTACACATTTGGTGGGTGGATTCATCACCTATGAATGTGCGGGCGGAAATGAATACATGATCAACCTGCGGGTGTACAAAGATTGTGGCGCCACAGTTACCGGAACCTTTGATGACACGGCCTTCGTAGCCATTTACAACATCAATGGAGATACGGTTTCCCAGCTTCGATTACCAAAAGGACCAACGGTCAGTATTCCCACCAATTCCACGGGCAATCCCTGTCTGACCCCACCAGCTGGCTTGTGCACAGAATATGCCGAATACCAGGGACAAGTGACCCTGCCTCCTATCCTCGGGGGATACACGCTGACCCATCAGCGATGTTGCAGAAACTACAGCATCGACAACATCAGCAATCCTGGATCCTACGGCAACACCTACACGATACAGATCCCTTCGCTGGACACCAATTGCAATTCAAGTCCACAATTCCAGTCTGCGGCACCCATCGTACTCTGCGCCAACGATCCGCTGAACCTTCAGCTGGATGCAATCGATCCGGATGGGGATTCGCTGCACTTTGAATTTTGTGACATACTGGCCGGAGGAGGACAAGGCGGGGGCGGCTGCAATGCAGTGATTCCCAACCCTCCTTGCCCACCACCCTATGCGCCCATTCCTTTGATCGCACCATCGACCGCTCAAAATCCACTGCCCAGTTCCGCATCGCCGATATCCATAGATGCGAGCAATGGAACCCTATTGGGTACCCCTGATGCCACAGGGCAATATGTTGTGGGCGTATGCGTCACCGAATACCGAGGTGGCATCCCACTGAGCACGGCACGGCTCGACTATCAATTCAATATTGTGAATTGCATCAGCAACATCGTCGCCGATATGCTGACCGCAACGGAAGACCCCACCATCCTTTGCGATGGAAAGACGGTCCAGTTTCAAAACCAGAGCAGTAATTTCAATCACCTGCGTTGGGATTTTGGTGTGCCTGGCATCTTTACAGACACTTCTAATCTGCCCGATCCCGTTTTCACATATGCCGATACAGGGCTGTATACCGTTACCCTCATCGTCAATCCAGGTTGGCAGTGCAGCGACTCAACCACCTTTGATTTTCGCATTCAGGACGCCGTTTCAGTCAGCACTTCTTGGACTGGAATCCCCTGTTTTGAAGTGCAACAGATCCAGTGGGAAGCACAGGGCAATTTCAGAGACAGCACCACCTTCCAGTGGGATTTTGGAAGCAATGCGAACATCAGCGGCTGGAATGGCCTCGCTCCACCGCCTGTGACCTGGACCACACCTGGCTGGAAGTATGTGACATTTTCAGCGAACTGGCCTCCGGGATGCCAAGTGGTCATTCAAGACAGCATTCAGATCAGCAGTCTTTCTGCCAATGTGGACGCCGGACCGGATCAGACCATCGCATCAGGAAGTTCGACTGTACTGACAGCCACGGGCGGCAGCGAATATTTCTGGTACAGCGATCTTCCTGCGAGATACAGCGGTCGCTTTGAACCGACGATCTTTGTGCAGCCCGAGCGGGACACAACGACTTTCTACGTGGTGGTGAAAGACGAATTGGGCTGCGAGGGCATCGATTCGGTTCGTGTATACCTCCTTCCAGAGATCATTGAAGACCCATTGGTCCAAAATTTTATCAGCCCGAATGGAGATGGCAGGAACGACCTTCTGGACCTCAGCAATGTATTGGAGGAGAAGAATGCGCAACTCATTGTTTTGAATCGATGGGGAAAGATGGTGTATGAAAGTTCGCCCTACGCCAATGACTGGAGGGGGCAGGACCAAGCCGGTGCAGACCTGCCAGACGGCACCTATTACATACTGCTCAAAGGAGAGGAAGAATTCATTTACAAAGGATCAGTGACCCTGATCCGGGCGCGATGAAGAAAACTCATGGGCCACGGATGGAGCTTCAAATGACCGTTTTAGCTTTTTTTCTTGACCTTTGAAGCGTAAGGAATTGAACATCAAAGATGATTGAACTCAGTTTTTTGCTCTTGCTCGGTCCCTCGATCTCTGATCCTGCGGACTTTTTCATGCCGCCTCAGCTGGAAAATTTCGCGGGTTATTACATTGAGTCCGAGGAGCGAGAATCGGCTGTGGAAGAACTCTGCGCCTCGTTCGAAGAATTCCAAGAAGCCTACCAGATGGAAAGGCGCGCCAAAGAGCAGAAATTCTACGAAGGAGTGACCGAACTCTTCATGCCAGATGAGCTGCTGGCCCAGCACCTCGACAGTCTTCGCATACTGCAGGCTGATTACAGAAACAAGGTGATGGGGCTTAGACTCCAGATGACCAAGCAGATCACGGATGAAGAATGGTCCATCTATCTTGAGAAGCTGGAAAAGAAATCGGAAAAAGACTCAGATAAGGAGAATAAGCTCATCCACCACATGAACATCGCATTGATCGAATTCATTGAATCCACTGCTCCCAAATTCCCTATCGAAAAGCAGGCGCCACTGCAGATCCCAATGTACGAGTTCAAGAATCAGGTGATGGAGAATTATCGCTCCTTCAAGCAATTCGATCTGTACAATCACCCAAGACTGAGGTTGCGCTCTGCCAGCCAAGAGGATATGGAAAAGGCAACTGAACGTGCAGATCTTTACACCTTTGGCATTTATGAAGAACTCTTCGGTCTGCGCAGCTATTTGCGTCAGCATTTAACTGCAGATCAATGGTATTCCATCCATGAAGATTTCGAATTTCTGATCCTGAAGATGCGCGAAATGAGCATCCAGAGATACTGATCAGGGAACGCCCATATTCAAACAAAAGCGCCTCAGCGGTCGAAGATGATCCGGGTCTTCACTCCAGCAGTAAGCCCCACGGCCACATTTCGCACCCGAACAGAAACCGGTTGATTCCCGTTTGCGGCGGAATGCATCTCCCTGAAATCATACAAGAGGTTTCCCTGAACGAAGAAGACATAATTTCGGCTTTTTGGAAGGTATTGTAAGCCGCCACCGAAGGTGCTTCCAAAAAGGAGTTTGGTACGTATGGGTGATGCAACGGGCAATTCTACAGGCGGAGAAACCTGAATATCCAAACGAGGCCCAATGAAAACATAGGGCTGAAGTCGCTCCCAATTGGCCTTGATCTTGGCGGCCGCCCACCAGTGCACATAGTCCACACTGTACAGGATCGGCACCACTCCCTCACTGAATCCTGGTTGATTTGGATCCAATACTTGCATATCAAGGCTGGAACCCTTCTGCACATAAGCCAATTCAGTGACCAAACTGAGTTGCTCCTCGTGATAGAACTCCATATTCGCAGCGATCAGCAAGCCCATGCGGGGTCCACGCACATTTGTCCTGAGATCACTTGACGATTCCCACTCCTGAAACGCCACACTGAGACCGCCATCCAAACCGAACAGGGGCCTTTGCTGCGCATAGCCTGAAATACCTAAAAACATGACCAGCAAAAAGAGTGATCTGATCACTGCCGAAACCCTTTTTTTCTCATGGCTTAAAGATATTCTTTCAATCTTCTGTAGGGACAAATCCCCTACCGTACGACCATTTGTTGAACCAGCAACATTTCCTTCTTTCTTTACACCGAAATGAGCACAGCAACTGTCATCGCCATCGGTGGACTGGGAGGCAGCGGGACCCGTCTGCTGGCTGATTTTTTCTGCCTGGCAGGCGTGCCCATGGGCAATGATCTGAACAAGGCCCTTGACGACCTCTGGTTCACAGCCCTTTTTAGAGAGGACGGCCCGAGCGTATTGCACAACAAGGAACTGCTCTCGGATCGATTCCAACTCTATAGGCAATTGCGTGCAGGGAAAAAACTTTCGATCGCCGAATGGAAAAAGAGCAGACAATTCGCCCATGTACTGAAAGACCCTCGGTTGACCGGAGAACCGAAGATCAACAGGCTGTGGAGGCAACAACATCAAAATGACCGCTGGGGTTGGAAAGAGCCAAACACCCATTGGTTCACAGAAAATTTGCTTGAACTGCATCCCGGTCTTCACTACATCCACATGACACGGGATGGTCGCTACATGGCTCATTCGCAAAACCAACAACAATTCGCCAGATGGAGATCGGTACTCCCGCTTTTGGAAGAAAAGGATGCAGCGCGCAATCACTTTCTCTTTTGGCTCGCCGCGAATGAACGCATGGCTGATCTGAAAAGCCAAAATCCCGACCGCATAACCATGTTGCGGTACGAAGACCTGGTGAACACACCTGAAAAATGCCTCTCCCAGCTCATGCATGAGCTTAAATGGAAAATACCCATTGAACCACTTATCAGCCAGCTGGACTTCCGACCGATAAAGCCAGCGCCGAAGGATCTGAACATCACAACAGAAGAAAAAAAGCGTCTGCAGCGCCTGGGGTATTGAATGATCGGCCGTGTTCTGATCTCTACCTTCGTCCAGTGAGGTCATTCACTGCAGATCGAAATTTATTCTCTGATGCGCTCTTGATCGATGTCCGCTCGCCTGCGGAATTCGCCAAAGGACACATCCCCGGTGCCGTTCATCTCCCGCTCTTCTCCGATCCGGAACGGGAACAAGTAGGAACCTCGTACAAAAAACAAGGAAAGGCCATGGCCATCCGAAAGGGAATCGAATTCACTTCGGTCAAGCTGCCACAGTTCGTGGCAAAAGTGGACGAATGGACAGAGGGACAGGACAAATATCTCCGTTTGTACTGCTGGAGGGGCGGGATGCGTTCTGGAAGCATGGCCTGGCTGCTTCACACAGCTGGCTATCGAACAGAAGTTCTCGAAGGCGGCTACAAAGCCTTTCGCAAATGGGGATCCTCAATATTCAGAGCGCGCTGGAACCTTAGGATACTCACAGGCTACACCGGCAGTGGAAAAACAGAAGTATTGCAGGAACTCAAAGCTCTTGGTGCCCAGGTGATCGATCTGGAGGATCTGGCCGCACACCGCGGCTCCAGCTTCGGTGGTCTGGGTAAAGGAGCGCAACCGAGCACAGAACAATTCCAAAACCGACTGATCGAGGCCCTGACCCAAATGGATCCTGACATTCCTCTGTGGCTGGAAGATGAGAGCATCCGCATTGGGCAATGCCACTTGCCTGATCTCTTCTTCGATCAAATGAAAGAAAGCCGATGGGTGCGGATGGAGCGCCCGAAGGAATTTCGGCTGAAGCACCTGGTCGATCTCTACGGATCCGCCGATCCCTTGGAATTGGAGCAGGCCATTCGCCGCTTGCAAAAAAGACTGGGCGGGGAGCGCATGAACGAATGCCTCCATGAACTCAGACAAGGAGCACTGCAGCAGACAGCCGCTCTGCTTTTGGACTACTACGACAAGAGCTACGAACTGAGCATGAAAGAACGCGACCCTGACTTGGGCACTGCACTCGAATTCAAAAAAGAAAACCACCAAGCGATCGCACGAACGCTGAGAAACCTAAGCTGATGGAGACCATTCGACTCACACAATTTTCCAAAGGGGCAGGCTGTGGCTGTAAGATCGCCCCAGATGTATTGGAGTCCATTCTCCAGAAAAAAGAAGGTGAATATTCAGGTTCCCATGACCTGATCATTGGAAACGACAGCAGGGACGACGCCGCCGTGATCCGCCTCGATGAAAGCCGCGGATTGATCAGCACCAACGACTTTTTCACCCCAATTGTGGATGACCCTTTTGACTTTGGTTACATCGCTGCAGTGAACTCGCTTTCAGACATCTATGCCATGGGCGGACAACCGCTCTTGGCCATAGCTATTTTGGGCTGGCCTGTGGACCGACTGGGTACGGAAGTGGCTTCGGAAGTACTTCGAGGAGGAAGAGCAGCTTGCAAGGAGGCAGGGCTTCCATTGGCCGGAGGGCACAGTATAGAATCGCCGGAACCATTTTTCGGCCTGGCCGCCAACGGCCTGGTCGAGGTGGCGCACCTCAAGAGGAACGATACCGCTCGAGACGGAGATCGGCTCTTCCTCACCAAACCTTTGGGCACGGGGCTCTTCTCGACGGCAGAAAAAAGAGAGATCGCTACGGAGGAAGAAAAGCGCGTGGCCTACAAGTGCATGAAAACACTGAATAAAGCAGGATATGATCTTGGGAAGGTTGCAGGGGTGCATGCCCTGACAGATGTGACGGGCTTTGGCCTGGCTGGACATTTAATGGAGATGTGTCTGGGAAGTGATCTGTCCGCTTGCTTGGATGTTTCTGCCATTCCCCGTTTCGAATTTGTGGAGCGTTGGATCAGGGAATTCTGCATGCCCAATGGCACGACCCGGAATTGGCGTTCTTATGGCAAAGAAATTCAAGGGGCAGACAGCAACGATTTGCAATTACTGGCCGATCCGCAGACCAGTGGTGGGCTTTTGATCGCATGCGCAGCTTCAGCTGAAGCAGAGGTAAAAGACATCTTGAAAGCTCATGGCGCCCATACAGAATCCATCGGAGAACTTAGAACACACAAAAAAGACGCGCCGCGGATCGTGCTTCAGTGAGTGATCTGAATGCGTCCGTTCCAACCATCGTGAACAAATGGCGTAGCGTCATAGCTGCCGAAAAACTTTGCCCGGACGGAGCCACTTCCGCGCCACAGCAGACCTTTTCCCGTAGCCCCATACGTCCAGATTCCCTCCTGCTTTTCAGTAGGAGCAGAAAAACGGACGTGCCAGGGTGCATTCATAGGTCGTTCGGATACCACATGAACTGAATCCAGAGACAACAGGGACAGATCAAGGCCCTCGGACATCACCTCTAAAGACAGCTGGACGGAGCGGTCTTTAGACGGCCCAGGCATCATATTCTTCCATACGTTCATTTGGAACCTCAAACTATCGGATCCACGTTTGATCCCCGTCTTTGTAGCTTCCAAAGGATGAGACGGTTTTTGAAGAACGGAACAGGAATAAAGCCCGAAAGCCAAAAAAATGAAGACGAGGGCAGAGTGTGATCGGGAGATGTGGAATGAAAAGCGAATCATGGGCTGAATGAGCTTTGGAACGAAGGTACATCGTCCCCACTTGCCCGATGATCCAAAGCCCAAAACAAGGCTTTTCCCAGCTGATTATTGTCTTACTTTAGAGGCTATGACCCTTTTCGTGCAACGCTTTCTCCTTCTAGGAATATTGGGCCTGGTACTGAACGCACCCAGACTTTTGGGACAAACCGCACAATCCAGGCATTTTCGTTCCCCACCTGTACAACGGATCACTGAGCATGTGGTACCAGAAGGCTATGTTGAAACGCAACTGCAAGCCATTGAAGCACCTCGTCCAGATGGGGAATCGGTGCGCGCGCACCTGATGCGTTTGCGAGCGGAGCAGAGAAAACGGATTCCGCCCCGTGAAGGATTTTCCGCACCGAATAAGACGGCGATGGACAGTTTGAGCGTCAGCAATGGGAAATACCTCTTCCGCACCTTGCCCAATGGGATCGAGATCCCACTATTTGGCGGTGTACCCAACGACAATAGTCTGGCAGTGAGCGATGGCGGCATACTCCTCCTTGCCTTTAATTCCCACATCGCTGGTTATGATCTGAATACGGGCGAGGATCTGTTCGATCTCGGAAAGTATCCGCTTGGGCTCATCGGTCAGGCATTCAACGGGCCGAGCAACCACTTCTACGACCCAAAGGTCGCCTATGATCCCCTGCGCGATCGGTTCGTTTTGGCTTTTTTACGGGGAAATACGCCCAGCGGATCCGGGGTGATGCTGGCATTCAGCCAAAGCAATGACCCAAGAGACGGATGGAATGTCTATGTACTTCCAGGGAATCCGCTGAATAATGATCGTTGGACGGATTTTCCCACCATTGCCATCACAGAGAGTGAACTCATCTTCACCGCCAATTTCATCATCCCCGGGCAGCCCTGGCAAACGGGTTTCGACGGCAGCATGATCTGGCAGATAGGTATCGATGCCGGATATGCTGGGGACAGCACTCTGGATGCCCGACTTTGGTACGACATCAAACACAACGGACGGTTCACCCGGAATGTACATGCTGTGCAGCACGGTGGTCATCCCGACAGGAAAGACCTATTCCTGCTCTCCAACCGCAACTTCAGTTTGCAGAACGACACCCTTTTCCTTTTGCATCTCACCGGAGAACGAAACGACCCGGACACCCGACTGGATGTTCAGGCACTGATCAGTGATACACCATACGGAGTCCCGCCTTTTGGCCGGCAATCCGATACCGACACCAGCGACGCAGGCAGCGGATTCGATACCAATGACGGGCGCGTCCTTGGCGGATTCTTTGTGAACGACCACCTTCAGTTCGTCAGCAATACTGTCGATCCGCAATCGGGACGTTCTGCTGTCTACCATGGTCTGATCGAAGACCCATACGGTTCGCCATCGGTAAGGGGTCAGATCATTGGACATGAGCGTCTGGACTTTGGCTATCCAAATGTGGCCTGGACAGGAACTGAGCCCTGCGAAAGACAGTCAATGATCGGCTTCAATCACAGTTCACCAATGGATGCTGCAGGCTGTTCGGCACTCTTCTACTCGGATCTTGGGACCTATTCACCGATCACCTACATCGCCCGAGGTGAGGCCCATGTGGACAGGATGTCTGGTGGTTATGAACGCTGGGGCGACTACTTCGGTCTGCAAAGGGTGTACAACAGGCCCGGGGAAGTATGGGCATCTGGCTATTACGGACATTCCAGCGAAGACAACGGCATCTATTCTGCGCGGATCTACTCGCCGGATACACTGCACTTGGACTGGCGCATCACGAATACGGGAGGAAACGCCAACTGCGAAGCAAGTGTGGAAGTCGAGGCCATCAACGGAACCGACCCCATCACCTACTCCTTCAACGGCGGGCCTGCAGGCAGCTCCAACAGATCGACAGGCCACTGCCCAGGAGACACCATTCTGGTCCAAATGACAGACGGAAGCCTGTGCACCCGCAGCGAGAAAGTGGTCATTCCATTGAAAGATCCAGGGCTAACGAGCAGAGCCTATCCGGTCCCCGCCGACGATCTGCTCATCTCACGTCTTCTCCTGCCTGCTTCGGGCACAGTGGATGTCCAACTCAGCGACCTCAACGGACGCGAACTTGTACTGATCAGTGAACGCTATGCATCTGCGGGCGCCCATGAACTTCAAATGAACGTGGCGCATCTTTCTGCAGGAACCTATTTCCTCAAGGTATTTTTGAACGGTAAAGAACTAAGCACCGATAAAGTGCTGATCAATTAACGGTTATGATCCCAGTCCTATCCCTCAAAGAGTTCGATGGAACAAGCAAGAGTGCCTTTGTCGAAGAGCTCGGTACGACCTATCAGCAAATTGGTTTTGTCGCCATACGAGACCATGGATTTCCAGCAGAACTCGCGGCCGAATTGCACGCGGCTGTTGCAGAATTCTTCACCCTGCCCGATGAAGTGAAGTTGCGTTACCACAGGGCCGACCTTTTTGGTCAGCGGGGCTATACGGGCTACGGCAAGGAACACGCGAAAAACAGCACGGCAGGAGACCTCAAGGAATTTTGGCAGCAAGGACCCGAACTGCCCGGCAAAGAGCGGTCTGACCTCGGGTATCCCGCCAACCTGCGCGTGGAAGAAGTACCGGCACTTTTTGAGTGCAGCCGAAGAGCACATGAGGAGCTGCTGCGGATCGGCAGAGAGATGTTGTCGGCCATCGCCCTTTTCCTTGGGCTGGAACCGTCCTACTTCGACCCATTCATCCTGAAGGGGAACAGCATCCTTCGACCCATACATTACCCACCGATATCCGGATCCGTTGGCGGGGCAGTGCGCAGTGCGGAACACGAAGACATCAATTTGATCACCTTGCTGATGGGTGCTTCCTCTGCCGGACTGCAGGTCAAGGACCGCAAGGGCGATTGGATCGAAGTGGCAGCCGCTCATGATGAACTGGTGGTCAATGTGGGCGATATGCTGCAACGGCTCACATCCAATAAACTAAGGAGTACCACACACCGCGTGGTGAACACGGCTGAAGCCTACGAAGGTGTTTCCCGTTTTTCGATCCCCTTCTTCCTGCACCCCGTATCGGCCATGCCACTCAACGGTTTGAAGGAATGTATTGAAGAGGGCCAAAAGCCCGCCTACCCGGACATCACCGCCGGAGATTACCTTGACCAGCGACTTGTTGAGATCGGATTGAAGCCGGCGAGATCCTGAATCATGGGCCATAACTGCAGCGAATGAGGCGCTGAACATGAGCAAAAAGGAGAAGAAAAAAGAGATCCGCATTGCCAACCGAAAGGCGCGCTTTGAGTACGAGATCCTGGAGCGCTATCTGGCGGGGATCGCCTTGATGGGCACAGAGATCAAATCCCTGCGGGATGGTAAAGCCAATATCGCGGAGAGCTACGGCTATGTGGAAGCAGGTGAGCTCTTCGTTCGGAACATGAATATTCAAGAATACAGCCACGGCAATATCAACAACCACGATCCGCTGCGCATCCGCAAACTCTTGCTGCAGAGAAGAGAATTGAACAAGATCGAAAAGAGCGTCAAGGACACGGGCATTACCCTGATCCCTCTTCTCCTCTTCATCAACGAAAGAGGGCTGGCCAAAGTAGAGATCGGGGTCTGCCGAGGAAAGAAGATGCACGACAAAAGACATCAGCTGAAAGAAAAATCCTTGAAGCGCGAAATGGACCGCGCCAAACGATGAGACCACAGGCTCTGTTTAACGAATTCAAATGAAGATCCTCATGGTTTGTTTGGGCAATATCTGCCGCTCTCCGATGGCCGAAGGCATCATGCGGGATCTCCTAAATGGAAGCGCCCACGAGGTCGACTCAGCCGGAACATCATCCTACCACGAAGGGGAACGACCAGATGACCGAATGCTTCGAACGGCCAAGAAATACGGGGTCTCAATGAATGGGATCCGCTCCCGCGGCTTGAAAGTGGAAGACTTCGATCGCTTCGACCGCATCTATGTGATGGACCAAAGCAACCTGAAGAATGTGCTGCTAATTGCGCGCAACGATGAGGATCGGGCCAAAGTAGAGCTCTTGCTCAACGCCTCACATCCCGGACAGGACCGTGAGGTTCCCGATCCCTATTACGGTGGGGAGAAGGGCTTCGACCAGGTCTATCTGATGATCCTCGAAGCCTGCCAAAAGATCAAAGATCGACTCTGATGGAAACGGGCTGCCTCTACCTCATTCCCAGTTTGATCGCAGACGTACCGCCTCTGGAAGTGATCCCCTTGTCGGTAAAAAAGGTCATTGACAGTACACAGCACTTCATTGTTGAAAATGAAAAAAGCGGACGTGCCTTCATCAAAAAGATCGTTCCTGGAAAGGATCAGGCTGCTTTGATCATTCATCTATTGAACAAGTTCACGGCTGACTCTGAATTGGACGATCTCCTCCGCCCCTGCATGGAAGGTCATCCGGTAGGTCTGATCTCTGATGCGGGGGCTCCATCAGTGGCCGACCCAGGCAGCTCGATCGTCAGCAGGGCCTACCAAAGGAATATTCGTGTCTCTCCATTGTCTGGCCCATCAAGCATCTTGATGGCAGTCATGGCCAGCGGAATGAATGGGCAGGACTTTGCCTTCGTGGGCTACATCCCGATCGATCGGGCAGAGCGAAGAAGCAGATTGAGGGATCTCGAGCGGCATTCGAGGAAAACGGGGCAATCCCAGTTCTTTATGGAAACGCCCTATCGCAACGACAAGTTGTTCGAGGACCTGCTTGCTGCGCTCTCATCTGATGTTCGACTTTGCGTGGCCAGGCACATCAGCCATTCAGACGAATTCATCCGGACCATGACCGTTGGCCAGTGGGCCCATCAGAAACCCGACCTGCACAAACAACCCACCATTTTCGGATTGGACGCAAGGACACTGGGTTTTTAGACCAACAAGCCGGATGCCCACAGATAGTGTTTGCTGAGTGTGGGAAAAAGAATTTCCCGGCCCCTGAAACAAAGCAACGGATTCGCTTGTCTTTTCTCTAAAGTGTAGAATGTACGTATTGGAGCGGGAACAAAGCATTCCGATCGACCTGGACAAGGCTTGGGCCTTTTTTTCGTCTCCCAAGAACCTCAAGGAGATCACCCCAGATTATTTGGGATTTGAAATATTATCCGATCTGCCTGAGCACATGTATGAAGGCCTGTTCATTCGTTATACGGTTCGTCCCCTTCTTGGCATACCCCTTGAATGGGTGACGGAGATCACACACATCAAGGAGGGACAATTCTTCGTAGACGAGCAAAGAAAAGGGCCCTACCGTATCTGGCACCATGAACATCATTTCGAAGCCTACAGCGGCGGAGTAAGGATGTTCGATCGGGTGAGCTATGAGCTCCCTCTCGGGGCCTTGGGCAAACTTGCCCATCCGCTTCTGGTCAAGGGCAAGCTGAACGAGATCTTCGAGTATCGCTTCGACAAGGTCGATGAACTTTTTGGTGCGGCTTCATGAACCGCATCGTTATTGGCATCGATCTGGGAAGCCGAATGTCGGGCAATACCGTTTTGTCCATTTTCGATCATGGAAACGTGCACTTTATGCGCGTCGACAAGAATGTCTGTGCCGATACTTTCAGCCTGAATGCAATTCAGCACTACCGCCCACAGCATGTTTTTTTGGATGCACCGCTGAGTCTTCCCGGGATCTATCAAGGCATCAAAGGCTGCGAGGATTACCACTTCAGAAAGGCCGATCGCGAACTGAAAGCCATGTCACCGATGTTCCTTGGCGGACTGACTGCACGGGCGATCGAACTCTCCGATAAGATGAGAAAAGATGGCATTCCCGTATTCGAGACCTACCCACGCATCATGGCGCGCAAGCAAGGACTTGAATCCTTGGGCTATAAAAAGGTGAAAAGCAGTCTAAAGACTTGTCAGGACCAACTCCGGGCACAACTCAACCCAAAGATCCAAATGGAGCCCAGGGAAATGGAATCCTGGCACCACATCGATGCCTTCCTTGCCATGCTTTCGGCTCTGGCTTACGCTGCAGGTGCCCACGAGGTGTATGGAGACGAAAAGGAGGGACTGATCCATGTCTGATCCGACTTATCGGAAATTGAGATTGGTCTTGGGAGACCAGCTTCATTCGGGGCATTCCTGGTTTGAACAGACCGATGCTGAGGTGCTCTACCTAATGATGGAGATCCGACCCGAAACCGACTACGTTCGCCACCACATTCAAAAAGTAACAGGTTTCTTCGGCGCCATGCGTCGCTTCAGTAAGACGCAGGCAGAAAGGGGACACACCTTCCGCTATTTCCGGATCGGTGACCCCACGAATCTTCAGGATTTTCAAAAAAACATCGAGCAGCTGATCGAGGAGTTCCCTTCGATCGAAGCGGTCGAATATCAGGAACCGGATGAATACCGTCTGGACGTTTACTTCAGGGAATGCACCTCCACCCTTCCAGTCCCTATGCATAGGGTCTCATCCGAACATTTCCTCACCGACCGGAGAGAGTTGGAGGAATTCTTTGGTGATCGCTCCTACTTGATGGAACGCTTCTACCGGATGATGCGCCAGAAATGGGAAGTTCTGATGAACGGCAAACAGCCCGAGGGAGGAGATTGGAATTTTGACGCGAGCAACCGAAAGAAGTTGCCCAAAGGGATCGTTCTCCCTGTGCCTTATGTCTTTGCCCACGACCTTCAGGCACTGGTCAGGGAGATCGAGGATGCAGGGGTGGAAACCATCGGCAAAGTGGATGCCTCCCAATTCGAATGGCCGCTCGACCGCACAGAATCACTTGAACTGCTGGATGTCTTTTGTGTAGAGTTGTTGCCTCACTTCGGCGACTTTCAGGACGCCATGACCCCAGGTGGCTGGAGCTTGTATCACAGCCGTATATCGTTCGCCTTGAACTGTAAGATGCTGACCCCATTGGAGGTGATCCAGCGGGTGGAATCCGAATACAGAACGCGAAAAGACGAGATCGATATTTCTCAGGCGGAGGGTTTCATCCGACAGATCCTCGGTTGGCGGGAATACGTGCGCGGCATCTATTGGGCGCGCATGCCCGAATATGCGCAACACAACTTTTTCGATCATCAACGTGCCCTTCCTGTATGGTTCTGGACCGGAGAAACGAAAATGGCCTGTTTGTCCGATGCGATCGACCAATCCCTTGAGCGGGCCTATGCTCACCACATTCAGCGCCTGATGCTGACAGGGAATTTTGCCCTGCTCTTAGGCACCCATCCCGATGCTGTGGATGCTTGGTATCTGGGCATGTATATGGACGCCATCGAATGGGTGGAGATGCCCAACGCCCGTGGCATGAGTCAGTTTGCAGATGGCGGAGTGATGGCCACCAAACCCTATGTCAGTTCGGCGAATTACATCCACAAGATGTCGGATCACTGCCGCAGCTGTCGCTACGACCCAAAGGTGAAAACGGGGCCGGATGCCTGTCCATTCAATGCGCTGTACTGGGATTTTTTCGATCGAAATGCCTCCGTCCTCAGAAAAAATCCGCGGATCGGCATGGCCTATCGAAACCTCGATCGGATGGAGCCCACCCAGCGCGCCTCGCTGTTCGAGCATGCCGAGTGGATCCGCAACAACATCGATCGGCTTTGAAAACGAAGACCGAAGTGGATGTGGTCTGGTTCAAAAGGGATCTGCGCCTCCACGATCACGATGCCCTTTCCATCGCTTCAGAATCCGGACGCCCCCTCATTCTTCTTTGGCTCATTGAGCCGGAGGCGCTTCAACAGAAAGATTGGGACATCAGGCACCTGAGGTTTCAATGGGAGGGTGCACAAGACATGCGCCACGAACTCAAAACCTTCGGTATCCATTTGTCCATTGGGTTCTGCGAGGCACAGGAAGCCTTCGGTCTGATCATGACAAGCTGCTCGGTGCAGAAGGTGTTCAGTTTGGAAGAGACCGGCAACCGCTGGAGCTATCAACGCGATATACGGATGGCTCATTGGTTCAGAGAAAACGGTGCAGACTGGCTGGAGCTGCCCAACAATGGCGTACGCCGCGCATCCAGCAACCGCAATGGCTGGGATCAGGCCTGGAGGAGCTATATGAACACGTCCATCCGCCAGATCCCTTTGGAAACCCTTCGAGTACACCACATCGACGACCTACCGTCTCCAACAAGTGACTTGCTGTCCAAATTGGAAGTGCCTACAGATCAGATGCAGAAGGGCGGATGCACCCAAGGACTGAGACGCATGCAGGCTTTTCTTTCCGCTCCCGATCTGAGTCGATATTCCAGGCTGATGTCCAAACCCACGGAGAGCAGAGAAAGCTGCAGTCGGCTTTCCCCCTATCTGGCCTGGGGGCATCTGAGCATGCGAGAAGTGGTTCAAGCCGCACAGAAAAAGCGGAACGATGGAAAAAACAAGACCGCCCTGCGTTCATTCCTATCCCGCTGCCACTGGAATGCCCATTTCGTCCAGAAATTCGAATCCGAGGATCGGATGGAATTCGAAGACATCAACAGAGGATTCTCCAAGATCGAACGACCCGAACGACCCGACCTCGTGGAAGCTTGGAAGAAGGGAGCAACGGGTTTCCCGATGGTGGATGCCAGTATGCGCTGCCTAAAGGAGACCGGCTACCTCAACTTTCGCATGCGGGCCATGCTCGTGAGCTTTCTCACGCATCAGCTGTGGCAACCCTGGCAGGCAGGTGCAGACCACATGGCCCGTCTTTTTCTCGATTACGAACCCGGCATTCACTACCCGCAGTTTCAGATGCAGGCAGGTGTAACGGGGATCAACGCCATTCGGACCTACAATCCGGTAAAACAGGCACTCGACCACGACCCAAAAGCCATATTCATCCGGAAGTGGGTGCCCGAATTGCGGTCCTTGTCCGCGCCCATCATTCACCGTCCCTGGTTGCTTACGGCGATGGAATCTGCTTTTTACAACTTTGTACCGGGAACAAATTACCCCATTCCAGTTGTTGAGGAAGGTGCAGGAAGCAAGAATGCAGCAGAACTTTGGGCCCTGAAGAACGACGCAGAAGTCCGAAGAGAAAACCTGCGCATCCTTGGCCGGCACACGACCGCAAACCGCACCATCAATGTCCGAACACGAATCGCCCTTGGAGAATCCGATTGACCGGGACAAGATCACGGAGACCCCCTCCACCCTTCCCTACGCACACCACGTGGGCAGCGCGCTCATTCGTCCAGACGATCTGAAAGGTCTGAGGAGCAAGGCATTGAGCAGCATGGAGGAACAGACCGAAATGCAGCTGGACCAGATACGGGAACAGATCGAGCTCCTTCGCCAACAGGCAGAAAAGGTCGTTCAGCGAAGGCAAGCCAGCTTTGATGTATATCGGGCCAAGATCGGCTTTGAACCCCTGGTGGGACGGGTCTACTACCTCTACGAACGCAGCAACGGAGAAACCCTGCTCTCCATGATCGACCCAGGGAGCTGGGGAAGATCTCCCTTCACCTTTCTGCATTCCGTGAAACTGCTGGCCGACCATACCTGGGAAGTGGTCGATAAGGACGCCACGGCCTGAACATAAAGGAGCGCTCCGAAAAGAAGTACTTTCCGCTTCTCAAAGGTTTCCTTTTTCTGTTATGCCGTCAAAGCTTCATCGTCTTCTCACATTCGCATTCTTTCTGTCTTTTGTAAATGCAGCTACAGCCCAGGTCCGACTGGACGAGGCCAAGGAAAAGATCAAAGAACGACAGTCCGAGGAGTCAACCAGACCGAGTCGGCCGGACCGCTCCGGAGAAAGCAGAGATGCATCGGACCGCGGCCAACAAAGCAGTGGACGGTCCTATTCTTCCCCTCAGGACAATTTTCTCTTGCGCATCATCGGTCATGCCACCTATGGCGTTTTTATTGGCTACTACCGACTGGAAGAACATCTGAATCATCCCCTGAGCCGTTACCCATTCTGCACCGCCACGGAAGGAAATCACATCTCTGAGCGTACGGGAAATGAGGCACGCAGGGCACGGATCGATGTGACCGACCGATTTCTGGTCAGCAACACCACACTTGGCAATCAGTTAAGCGTTCGTCTTCGACCCACTCCCTATTTCTTTTTCGAAGGCAGCTATACCCACATCTCTGAACTCTTTGGCAGCATTCTCGACGGAAGCAATGGAGATCAAGACCGGAGCACCCGTTTTTCTCTGATCAACGCCACCCTCTGTTACGACCGCATTCGCACCGAATCGTTCAATTTGGGCTGGCTGATCGGATGGAGACACCTCGGAGAGGGGCTGGATGCAGATGCACTGGTCACAGGCCTTCAGATGGAAGTATTCATGGGAGAGGGCATCAGCCTGACCGCCGCCTACAAAGGAGGATTCGTTTATGGCCTTGGAGTCAATGAAAGCGGTGCGCATCTGCGCTTCCACTTTGGACGGTATGCGGGAAGCATTGGATTGCAGCGCCTGGTCATCAGCGATTACAGGAAAAACATGGCGGCCTTTGGTCTAGGCCTCTATCTCTGAATCGGAACCATCCGTTCGGGAGATCCGTTTGATGCGAACCGCCAGGAAAGAAAAAGCAAGTGTCATCAGCGGACTGAGCCAATTGAAGATGGCATAGGGCAAGTAAGCGCCTGTAGCTACACCTAGAACAGAACTCTGATAGGCACCGCAGGTGTTCCAAGGCACCAGCACGGAGGTGACCGTTCCTGCGTCCTCCAGGGTCCGGCTCAGATTCTCAGGAGCAAGACCGCGTTCTTCATAGGCCTGTGCATACATCCGACCGGGTACGACGATCGCCAGGTACTGATCGGATGCCGTCAGATTCAGCCCAATGCTGGTCGCCGAAGTTGTTCCGATCAGGGAGAAATCCGTTCGCGCCAATCTGAGCAGGCGTTCACTGATGACCCGAAGAAGCCCGGCACCTTCCATCGCACCGCCAAAGACCATGGCCGAAAGGATCAGCCAGATGGTGCCCAGCATACCCTCCATGCCCGAAGCATTCAGAAGTTCATTGACCATCTCGCTTTCGGTATGGACCGAAACGCCTTGCGCCACTGTATCCATGACCAATCGGTACAGCCCTTCCGCATCATCTGTTGGACGGAGGGTGGACAGCAATTCGGCTTGGAACATAAACGCACAAAGCAATCCAGCGGCAATGCCCGCAAATATGGATGGAATGGCTGGAACCCTGAGAGCGATGAGCAGGACGACTGCGGCCGGCGCGGCGAACAACCAGGGGGTCATGTGAAAATGCGTCTCCAATACGCCCTGAATGAATGCTGACTGCTGCAATTCTCCCTGCTCAGCGGCGCCAAGACCAATGAAGACAAAAGCGACCAGAGCAATGGCAATGCTCGGTACGGTCGTCCAGCACATGTATCGGATGTGGGTGAAGAGATCGGTACCTGCCATGGCCGGAGCGAGATTTGTCGTATCCGAAAGGGGCGAAAGCTTGTCGCCGAAATAGGCGCCAGAAATGACCGCCCCTGCCGTCATTGCCTCGGAAATGCCCATGGCCTTCCCGATCCCGATCAGAGCGATGCCCATCGTCGCTGTGGTGGACCAGGAACTTCCAGTGGCCAGGGAAACCGCTGCACAGATGATGAGCGAGGCCGGAAGGAAAAAGGTCGGATCGAGCAACTCCAGGCCATAGTGGATCATGGCCGGAACAACCCCACCCAACAACCAACTCGCCGCCAATCCGCCAATGAGCAGCAATATGACCATGGCCGTGGCTGAATTGGCGATGCTCTTCCCCACTGCCTGAAAGAGCGTTTCCCATTCCACACCCATTTGACGCCCAACGATCATGGCCAACAGTCCGCTCAGGAGCAGGATGACCTGATTCGATCCGCTGAGCGCATCATCTCCATACACGCCGACCACATTGATACTCAAGGCAGCGATCAGGAAGAGGACCGGGAACAGGGCGAGGAAAAAACTGGGTTTTTTGGTCATGATCGATGGTAAAATGGGCCGTTGCATGCTGGCATCTGCCCTCAATATTAATCAACATCAGCCGTTGAAGACTTGATCCGCCTCTTGAGCGATCGTTCTGACCCTGCACATACTTTTATTTCAATGACTAAGAAATTTTTGACCCTTCCGCTCCTGTGGCTGGCCGTTCAGCCATTGACGGCACAAATGCCGCAGTCCTACAGGGACGAACGGGAGATCGGACGTGCATTCGAAGAATTGGAATTGCATGCGAATGCGCAGGACAGACTTCAGACGGAATCAAAAAGAAAAGAAGGACTTGAGAAGGAATGGCTTGATTTCAGAAGTTGTCTTTCTGGACTGGAGCTGATGAATGCCGATGTGGAGCGCATGGCACTGGACTTTGGGGACGCCTATCCCGAAAGCCCATATACGACCAGTCTTTACCGCCAGACCGCGAACCATTTCTTTCGTCTTCGATCCTATACCAAGGCCTTGGGATGGTTCAAGCGCATAGCGTTGAACCGCCTTCCTGAATCAGAACAGACGGAGATCCGGTTCAAGAGCGCTTACGCACAGTTCATGCTTCGCATGGATTCGCTGGCCCTTCTCGGATTCGACCGGATCTCTTCAAAAAGCTCCGAATACCAATCAGCTGCCACCTACTACCGATCGTTCATTTTGTACACTGACACCCAGTACGAATCCTCATTGCAGGGATTTGAACAGCTCCGGGAAGATGAGCAGTTCGGTGCTGTCGCTCCTTACTACCTGGCCCAGATATATTACAAGACCGGACGCTATGAACCCCTGATCCAACTGGCGGAAGAGATCCTGAAAAAAGAGGAGGTGATCCGTCGGGAGGAGATCATTCGCCTTCTGGCCGACGCCTATTATCGCAGTGAGGAATTTGGGAATGCAGCCATCTATCTGGAGCGATACAAAGCCGCCGGTGCGCGTTTCAAGGAAAAAGATCGCTTTCAACTGGGCTATTGTTATTTCCGCACTGGGCGATATTCAGAGGCGATCGATGCCTTCAATAAAATAACAGATGCCAGCGGTGCATTGAGTCAGGAAGCCTGGTATCACCTCGGAGACTGCTACCTCAAGACCGGCGAGAAAACCAAGGCCCTGACTGCATTTGAAGCCGCC
Source organism: Flavobacteriia bacterium (assembly GCA_009921445.1). GTDB lineage: Bacteria > Bacteroidota > Bacteroidia > Flavobacteriales > Schleiferiaceae > RFXV01. Next base: position 4,630 of record RFXV01000007.1, on the reverse strand, counting down.
TCCCGATCAGGATCGGATGCAGAGATCGAACGGGCGGCTCGCTATCTGTTCGTCAAGATCAATTACGAGGTGGAGAGCCCTTTCGAAGAAGTCGGTCGTGCACTGCGCAATTACCTCGACACCTATTCGCCCGACGAGGAGAAAAAGAGAGAGATCAACGCCCTGCTGGCCAATCACTACATCGACGAAAAGAACTATCCAAAGGCACTCGAAGCCCTGAGAGAAGCCGATCCCAGAAATGCGGAGTTGCGCGCTGCTCATCAAAAGGTGGCCTACTACCGGGGCATTCAGTTGATCAATGCGGGGGCGATGAAAGAAGCCCAGGAACTGTTCAAGGAATCTCAGTCTTTCGCTGTAAGCGATCAGCTCCTCGCTCTTGCCCACTATTGGACCGCCGAAGCCCATTACCGGCAAAAGGAATACAACAAGGCCATTGACAGCTACCGCAGATTCAGAGAAAGCCCGGGCGCTGCAGGCACCTCTGAATTCATTTTGGCTGTATATGATCAGGCCTATGCCCACTATCGGCTGAAGGAGTGGGAAACAGCTGCCGCTCTTTTCAGAAGCTTCAACGAATCATACGATCTGGAAGATGGGGTCCATTCCGATGCGCGCATCCGGGCTGCGGATTGCTATTTCATGCAGTCCCGATACCGCGTGGCCTCCACGCATTACCAGGAAGCTTCTGAGAAGAACAGTCGGGAGGCAGACTACGCACTTTTCCAACTGGCGAATTGCTTAGGTCTCTTGGGAGACGATCAGGAAAAGATCGATGTGCTGATGAAGCTCAAGAATACGCATCCGGACTCCAGATATCTGGCAGAGGCCGCATACGAAAGAGCCAATACACTCCTGAAACTGGACAGAAGTGAAGAAGCCCTGTTGGACTTCAGCCAGTTCAGACAGGCCCACCCCGAACATCCACTGGTACGAATGGCCTTGTTGAATGAAGGTCTGGCCTTCCGGAACACAGGCGCCCTTGAAAACGCAGCCCAACGTCTCAGGGAAGTTGTGGAGCGATACCCCGCCACTCAGGAAGCTACCGAGGCCATCTCCTTTGCCCGTCTGGTTTATTCGGATCTGGGGCAGATCGATCAGTACATTGACTGGGTGGAGTCGATCGACTTTGCAGACGTTCAGCAAGCCAAACTGGACAGCACCCTCTACAACAGCGCTTTTGAAGCCTATGCTCTGGAAGATCTCACGGCGGCGAACAGCCGATTTGCCCAATATCTTGAACGCTTCCCGACGGGCCTGTTCATTCGCAAGGTGCGATACTACCATGCGATCTGCCTTGAAAAGGCAGGACAGGAAGACGAAGCCCTGATCCAATGGGAGGAACTCTTTCAACTCGGAGCGGGGGACCATCGGGACATTGCCGTTTTCCAATTGGGCAGGAGGGCTTTTCAGGACAGTGCGTACGATCGCTCACGAGATTTCTTCATTCAACTCGGTCCAGACGACGACCCGCAGAAACTCCGGGAGAGTCGCTTTTACCTGTTGCGCATCGCAGATCTTCAGCAGGATGCTGAAGCCGTGATCGGCCTGGCCAATACCATCCTTGCCGATGAGAAGACTCCGCCCGATCAGATCACATACGCCCTGCTTCTAAGGGCCCGCGCCCGCTTCGATCTCGATCGCCTTCCTGAGGCAGCGTCTGATTTTCAGCAGCTCTACGACCATCCAAAAGGTGTGTCTGCAGCTGAAGCAGGTTACCATCTGGCGCGCATCCTCTTCATGGACTCCGACTATCGGCGTTCCGTGGAAAAGGTCTACGAATCCATGGAAAGGACACCGGGCTTTCCGAAATGGCGCGAGGAATGCCTGCTGCTTTTGGTCGAAAATTTCATCGCGCTGGACGATCCGTTCCAGGCAGAATACACTCTGGATTTCATCGAAGAGAACACCCTGGGTGAAGGCAACACGGAACGCATTACTGAGCTGCGTGATCGCCTGAAGGAAAAGCAGGAAAAAGAGGCGAACGAACAGAGCGCTTCAGTAGGTGAGGAGGAATCTTTCAAAAGTCTCTATCTCAACGATCTTCCGTCCATCGAACTGCCAGAGGAAGAAGGTGAGGAACTGTCCATAGGTCCGGGAGAAGCCGGTCAGGAAGAAGAGGATGGAGAAGCATCCCTTGAAGAGGACCTGACGAAAGAAGCGAACAACGATGAAGACGATGATGAGCAGAATTAAACGCATCGGGTGGTCCGCCTTGTTGCTTATCGGACCATTCGTTCACGGACAAGAAAAGAACGATCTGGGAAGCATCGAACTTCAGGTGATCGAACGCTACAAAGGCCGTATTGCCGAAGCGGTCAAGATCTCGAGGAACGCAGACTTCATCGATACCACTACCCATAAACTGAGTGTTCGGTATGAGGTACCGATCCAGACCCGGCAGTTCGAATTCCGTCCCAAACCGCTCAAACCCCTGACCGTTGCGAAGGCTTCCGTGTCAAAACTTCCGCTTCACCACCTGAGAGTGGGTTTTGGACTTTACGGACTGTTCACGCTCCAGGGCTCCATCGCCAGTGACCGTTCCCGGAAGAAACAGTGGGGAGCCGATCTCGACATGTGGTCGGTTCGGAACGGGGTGGGCGACCTCGCCTATCCGAGCAATCCGCATCGGCAAATGAGACTCTCTGCCCACATGAAGAACATCCTCAGCAGAGGGAAATGGGCCTTGAAAAACAGATTGGAAGGCGGACATGAAGGAATCAGCTACTACGGACTTCCCTCCTCCTGGGCCACCAATATCCTTCTGCCCGAAGATGCTGCGCCCGACCGAAGAAATTACTACGCGTTTACCTATGCCGGTGAGTTGAAGCTCCTCAAAGTGCCAGGTAGCTCGAGTCATCTGCGCAGGATCGGCATGGAATACAGTTTCTTCTCGGACGACACACAGAGCTCTGAGCATCTCTTCTCTGTCAATCAAGATGCTGTGATCGACCTGTCGGGTCAGGAACTCGATCTGGGAGCGGGTGCTGACTTCCTGCGCACTGAGTTCCCGGAAAATCCTTTTCAGGGTCTGCGCTTATATCGCTTGGGCGCGGAGCCCTCGATCCAAAGCAGCTATGGCGATCTGGAGTTCACGGTCGGCGTGAAAGTAGGTGCCTATGGCCGAAGAAGTGATTCGCTGGAAGGAGGAAAAAATGGAATCTACCTACTGCCCGACCTGCGGGCATCCTACAGCTTTGTGCCGACCTACTTCAGGATGTTTGCTCAATGGAGCGGCGATGTCTCCCTGAATTCTTTCGAAGAGCTCGTCAAAGGCAATCCGTTCATTTCCTCTGCGCGTATGGACCAGCAGGTCAGCCGCAGAACCTGGGTGGAGGGAGGAATGGAGGGACGCATCATCGACCCCTTGCGTTTTCGGGCCTGTGCACGCTTCACTTTGGCCGATCAAATGCCCTTGTATTTTCGGATGCCAGGAGAACTGCCGAATATGGGAATGGCCGTACTCTATGACGATATGGACATTGGCAGCCTGCGCGGTGAGCTGAGTTATAAAAAAGCCGATTGGGACCTCAGCGGATGGATACAGTGGGACAGCTACGACACAGACAGCGCATTTGCTGCTTATCACCTGCCTGAATTCAGGCTCGGACTGAATGGCACCTATCGTCTCAATTCCCAAATGGAAACCGGCCTGCGACTGACCCACATCGGAAAACGAACCGCTTTCCGTCCCGATACAGGCATACCGATCGCCAACGAACTTGCCGGCTACATCGACCTTGGATTTCAGTTCAAATACGCCTACAACGACTATTTGACGGCCCATCTCGATCTCGATAACGTACTCGGTCAGTCCTACGATATCTGGCTGGGTTATCCGAGTGTGGGATTCATGGCCTCACTCAGTGTGAGCTATCGATTCTAGAGCTTGTTGACAATCTGTGCAAAACCGCACGGAGTAAAGGATAGAGAGTTTATCACCTCTCGACCTGATGGCGTAAATTCGAAAGAATCTAGACTTTTTAATTCAGTGGACCATGAGTGAGGAAAAGAAGGAATACGGCGCCTCGAGCATTCAAGTTCTCGAGGGTCTTGAGGCGGTACGGAAGAGGCCCGCGATGTACATCGGCGATGTCGGGGTCAAGGGGCTCCATCATCTGGTCTACGAGGTGGTGGACAACTCCATCGACGAGGCCCTGGCCGGACATTGCAAGAACATCCATGTCACCATCCACCCCGACAACAGCATCTCCGTTCGGGACGACGGTCGGGGCATCCCGACCGACATGCACCCAAAAGAGAAGCGCTCTGCTCTTGAAGTGGTCATGACCGTGCTGCATGCAGGAGGAAAATTCGACAAGGACAGCTACAAGGTATCCGGCGGACTCCACGGTGTGGGCGTGAGCTGTGTGAACGCACTGTCCAATCATCTGAGGGCCGAAGTGTTCCGCAATGGAACACATTACATGCAGGAATACAGCAAAGGTGTTCCTCAGTATCCGCTGAAAGAAGTGGGAACTACCGATGACCGGGGCACACTGGTCACCTTCACCCCGGATGATTCCATCTTCATCGAGACGACCTATCAGTACGGCATACTCGAAACGCGCATGCGCGAGTTGGCCTTCCTGAACAAAGGCATTTCCATCACCCTGACAGACGAGCGGGAGAA